>CAYUBU010000374.1:0-14656 GCA_964443105.1 uncultured Nitrospirota bacterium | reverse complement strand
ATGTTTCCATGGAGGTGGAGCTGATCATGCCGATCGCCATGGAGAAGGAGCTCCGTTTCGCCATCCGGGAGGGCGGCCGGACGGTGGGTGCCGGGGTCATCAGCGAAATTGTTGAATAGGCCCCGCTTTGTGACGATGGAGGCAGGCGGTTTAACTGAAGAGGAGTAGGGCAGGTGGATCAAAAGATACGTATCAGGCTGAAGGCTTACGATTTCAAGCTCCTGGACCAGTCCGTGTCGGATATTGTGGAAACGGCGAAACGAACAGGGGCCAGGGTTTCGGGGCCGATTCCCCTTCCCACGCAGCGGGAGCGGTTTACCGTCCTCCGTTCGCCTCATGTGGACAAGAAGTCCAGAGACCAGTTTGAAATTCGGACACACAAGCGGCTGATCGATATTCTGGAGCCGACACCCCAGACCGTGGACGCCCTCATGAAGCTCGACCTGTCGGCCGGTGTGGACGTGGAAATCAAATTATAAGGAAGCTTCTCCGGTGACGGGAAGATGAGGACGCAAGCCATGGTGACCGAGCTGATCGGAAGAAAAATCGGGATGACCCAGATCTTCGAAAAAGAAGAGGGGAACCTCATCCCTGTGACCGTAGTCGAGTTAGGACCCTGCCGGGTTGTTCAGGTCAAGACCGCGGAAAGGGACGGCTACAACGCGGTTCAGCTCGGGTTTGACGAAGAAACCAGAGAGGCCCGACTCAAGAAACCCGAGTCCGGCCATTGCAGGAAGCATGGCACCACGCCCTTCCGCCATCTCCGGGAAGTGCGTCTCGACGACGTGTCGGGGCTCGAGCCCGGGACCGAGTTCAAGGCCGATCTTTTTGAAGTGGGAGACAAGGTTCACGTGACGGGGACCAGCAAAGGAAAGGGGTTCGCCGGGGTGATCAAGCGCCACGGTTTTTCCGGCGGCCCCGCCAGCCACGGTTCCCGCTTCCACCGGGGCCCGGGATCGATCGGTTTCTGCGCTTTGCCGAACAAAATTTTCAAGGGGAGAAGAATGCCGGGCCACCTCGGCGTGGATCGGGTTACCGTGAAGAATCTGCGTGTGATGGAGGTGATGCCCGATCAGAATATCATTCTTATCAGAGGCGCGGTGCCCGGGGCGAAGAACGGTCTGCTTCGGGTTCAAAAAAAAATTGACACCAAGAAAAGCTGATAGGAAACAGAGGTAGGTCATGGCAACCATAACAATCGTTGATCAGAATAACAAGAAGGTCGGTGACGCCGACCTCAACGAGCAGGTCTTCGGTATTCGCCCCCACATGGCGGCGATGCATCAGGTTGTCGTTGCCCAACTGGCCAAGGCCCGGGCCGGGACGGCGTGTACTAAGACGCGGTCTGAAGTCAATTACGGTGGGGCAAAACCCTTCCGTCAGAAAGGGACCGGCCGGGCCCGAGCGGGGCGTCGGGGATCGCCGCTCTGGCGGGGAGGCGGTGTCATCTTCGGTCCCAAACCGAAAGATTACACCATGCAGGTCCCCAAGAAGGTTCGACGCCTGGCGCTCAAGAGTGCCCTGGCGAGCAAGGTGGCGGAGGGCAGCCTGGTCGTTGTTGATCGCCTGGAGATGTCGGCACCCAAAACCCGGGACCTGGTGAGCATACTCGGCAAACTGGAGGCCGACGGGAAAACACTGATCATTACCGGTGACTACCAGGAGACGCTCGCCCTGTCGGGACGGAATCTGCCTCAGGTCGCGGTCATCGAAGCCAGACAGCTGAACGTGTATGACTTGCTGAACGTGGAAAAGATCGTCATGACTCAGGAAGCCCTGGAGAAGGTATCGGAGGCATTGTCATCATGAGTGAGAGCCTGCATCGGCTGCTGCTGCGTCCCCTCATCACGGAAAAGAGCATGCAGCTCAAAGAAGGGGAGAACAAAATATTTTTCGAAGTGGCTCCCGACGCCAACCGAATCGAGATCAAGAAGGCTGTGGAACAGGCTTTCAAGGTGAAAGTGAAGAAGGTGAATGTCTTACGACAGATCGGCAAGCGCGTTCGGTTCAAGGCGGAGATGGGGAAGCGGAAAAACTGGAAGAAAGCCATTGTCACCTTGGAGGAGGGGCAGAACGTCGATTACCTGGAAGGGTAGCGGACGGGGCACGCCCTGCCGGTCACGGGGGTCATTCTTAACAGCGCAGGTCGTTGGCAGTCCTGCTGGAGCGTCAGATGGGAATTAAACGATACAAACCGACATCGCCGGGTATCCGGTTTCAGACCGTCTCGGATTTCAAGGAGATCACCAGTTCCACCCCCCACAAACCGCTGCTGCGGCCCCTTTCCAAGAGCGGCGGCCGGAACGCCGGGGGACGGATTACCATGCGGCGGCGGGGCGGGGGACACAAGCGCCACTACCGGCTCATCGACTTCAAGCGGAACAAAACCGGTGTTCCGTCGAAGGTGATCTCCATCGAATACGATCCCAACCGGAGTGCTCGAATCGCCCTGCTCCAGTACGCGGACGGCGACAAGCGCTACATTCTGGCACCCCAGGGCCTCCAGGTGAACGACGAGGTGGTTTCCGGGGAAGAAGCCGATATCCGTCCCGGCAACGCCCTGCCTTTGAGGAGAATTCCTCTCGGCACGCTGATTCATAATCTGGAACTCAGGATCGGGAAGGGGGGGCAGCTCATTCGAAGCGCCGGGACCTACGCCCAGCTCATGGCCAAGGAAGGGAAGTATGCTCAGGTGCGGCTCCCTTCCGGAGAGGTCCGGATGATCCTCCAGGATTGCATGGCGACCGTAGGGCAGCTCGGGAACACGGATCATGAGAACATCTCCCTCGGGAAAGCGGGACGGTCCCGGTGGCTGGGGCGCCGGCCCAAGGTTCGGGGCGTCGCAATGAATCCCGTAGACCATCCCCATGGCGGCGGGGAGGGCAAGAGTTCCGGTGGACGTCATCCGGTCAGTCCCTGGGGTATGCCGACCAAGGGGTACAAGACCCGTAAAAATCGCCGAACAGACCGGTTTATCGTCAAGAAACGTTCCGCCAAATAGTAGGAGGCACCTGTGGCACGTTCAGTAAAGAAAGGGCCCTTTGTCGACGAGCATCTTCAGCAGAAGGTCCGGAGGGTGAACGACAGCGGAAGCCGGGAGGTCATTAAAACCTGGTCTCGCCGGTCCACCATTACCCCCGACATGATCGGGCTGACTTTCGCCGTTCACAACGGAAACAAGTTCATTCCCATCTTTGTCTCTGAGAACATGGTGGGACACAAGCTGGGCGAGTTTGCACCGACACGGACCTTCCGGGGGCACAGGAGCGAGAAATCGACAGGGTCGAGGTAGAACCTGAATCGGCCGGGGTCTATGGCCATAGGTGACGGGAAAGACGAGGAATAAGAGATGGAAGCCAGGGCGTTGGTCAAGAATTTGAGAATCGCACCGAGGAAGGTCAGGCTGGTCGTCGATGCCATCCGGGGGAAGGATGTGGAGGAAGCTCTGAATATCCTGCGCAATCTGCCCCAGCATTCGGCCCCGGTGGTGGAAAAACTGGTACGGTCCGCCATGGCCAATGCGGAACAGAAGGAAGTGGCGGATATCGAGAGACTGCGGGTGAAGACGGCTTTTGTCAACGAGGGACCGACGTTGAGCCGGTTCATCCCCAGGGCCATGGGGCGTGCGACACCGATCAAGAAGCGCACGAGTCACGTGACCATCGTTCTCTCCGATTAAGTCTGGATGACAATTGACTTGTTGAGCCCCGGCTCGGGTATTCTAAGGTAGGAGGTAAACCATTGGGACAGAAGGTCCACCCTATAGGCTTTCGTTTAGGCTACATTAAAGACTGGAACTCCAGGTGGTACGCGAAGAAGGATTACGCGGAGCTTTTTCATGAAGACCTGAAGATCCGGAAGTATATCAAGGAGAAGCTCTACCACGCAGGCGTGGGACGGGTGGAAATCGAGCGGGCTGCCAAACAGGTCCGGGTAAACATTTATACCGCCCGGCCGGGTATCATCATCGGCAAAAAGGGGGCGGAGATCGACAAGCTGAAGACCGATCTGAAGAACTTTATTCAGAAGAACGTCTACCTCAATATTCGGGAGATCCGAAAAGCGGAAATGGATGCCCAACTCGTCGCAGAAAACGTGGCGCTCCAGCTGGAGCGGCGGGTCGCCTTCCGCCGGGCCATGAAGAAAAGCGTTCAGAGTGCCTTGCGTTTCGGGGCGAAGGGAATTAAGATCCAGTGTTCCGGCCGTCTCGCGGGGCACGAAATGGCCCGACGGGAATGGTATCGGGAGGGGCGGGTGCCGCTCCATACCCTGCGGGCCGATATCGATTACGGATTCGCCGAGGCCCTGACAACCTACGGCGTCATCGGCGTCAAAGTTTGGGTCTTCAAGGATGAAATCCTGGAGCGGGAGCTGCCGCAGCGAACGGAAGGCGCCGCACTCTAGCGGGTTTGAAGGAGCGATTCACCCATGTTAATGCCCAAGAAGCAGAAATACCGGAAAGTACAAAAGGGACGGATGGCGGGGAAAGCCAAAGGGGGCACCACGGTGGACTTTGGTGAGTACGGCCTTCAGGCGCTGGAGACCGGCTGGGTCAGCAGCAAGCAGATCGAAGCGGCCCGAATCGCCATGACCCGCCACGTCAAGCGGGGCGGCAAGATCTGGATCCGGATCTTTCCCCACAAGCCGATCACCAAGAAACCGGCGGAAACCCGTATGGGCAAAGGCAAAGGAAGCCCCGAGTATCATGTGGCAGTGGTCAAGACCGGGCGTGTTCTATATGAAATGGAAGGGGTGGCGGAGGATGTGGCCCGGGCTGCACTGGATCTGGCCGCCCGAAAACTGCCGATCAAGACCCGTTTTATTTCCAAACACGGAGGCGGTCATTAGATGAAAGCGAGTGAACTGAGAGAACAGACCGTGGAAGAATTGGCGGCCAAACGGGGGAGCCTCCAGGAAGAACTCATGAAGCTCCGGTTTCAGAAGGAGACAGGCCAGCTGAGCAATCCCGCCGAGATTCGCGCCGTACGCAAAGACATCGCCCGCATCAACACGGTCTGGAACCAGAAGTTGAGGGAAAGTCAATAGATATGGAAAAACAGCGAAACAAGAAGAGCCTGCAGGGAACGGTGGTGAGCAACAAAATGGACAAGACCGTGGTGGTTGCCATTAAGCGGTCGAGTCAGCACCCGCTGTACAAAAAGATTCAGCGGACCACCAAACGGTACAAGGCCCACGATCCCCAAAACGAGTGTCAAGTCGGCGATAGGGTCAATATCATGGAATGCCGGCCGCTCAGCAGAGAGAAGAATTTCCGGGTCGTGCAGATTGTGGAACGGGCAAAATAACCGAAGTGTCATAGGGAGTCGATAATGATTCAGCCACAGAGTGTTCTGACCGTGGCCGACAATTCTGGCGCCAAGAAAGTCATGTGCATACGCGTGCTTGGCGGATCCAGGGTCCGATATGCCCATATCGGGGATATCATCGTAGTGGCCGTCAAAGAGGCCGCGCCCCGGGGAAACATAAAAAAAGGGACCGTTGTCCGTGCCGTGGTGGTCCGGACGAAGAAAGCCCTGAAGCGGGCCGATGGCACCCAGATCCGGTTTGACGAAAACGCCGCAGTGATCATCAACCCGCAGATGGAGCCGGTGGGGACCCGAATTTTTGGGCCCGTCACCCGGGAGTTGAGGCGGAAGAATTTCATGCGGATCGTGTCCCTCGCGCCGGAGGTCCTGTAAGCCGGGATGCTGCCCAGGGGCAGAGGGTTACAAAAGGAATTGAGGAATGGCAAGAGAAAAAGTGCATCTTAAGAAGAACGATCAGGTTCAGCTGATGGCCGGCAAGGAGAAGGGGAAGCGGGGGAAGGTACTCCGGGTCTTCCCGGACCGCGGCCGGGTATTGGTGGAACATCTCAACATGATCAAACGCCACACGCGGCCCAACGAGCAGAATCAGCAGGGCGGCATCGTGGAAAAGGAAGGGACGGTTCATATTTCCAACGCCATGGTGGTCTGCGGAAAGTGCGATGCGCCGGTCCGGATCCGTCACAAGACCCTCGGTTCCGACAAGAAGGTTCGGGTCTGCGGCAAATGCGGTGAACCTTTGGAGAAAGTATAACTTAACCTGTGTGGATGAGCCATGGCCAGATTACTTGAAACCTATCGTCAGGAAATTGTTCCGGCGCTGATGAAGCAGTTCTCCTATCGCAGCATCATGCAGGTACCCCGGATCTCCAAGATCGTCGTCAATGTGGGCGTGGGGGAGGCGATTCAGAATCCCAAGCTCCTCGATTCGGCTGTTGATGAATTGAGAACCATCACCGGCCAGAAGCCGGTGGTGACCAACGCGAGAAAATCGATCGCCAACTTCAAGCTCCGGGAGGGGATGCCCATCGGCTGCAAGGTCACCCTTCGGAAACGGATGATGTATGAATTTCTCGATCGCCTCATAAATTCGGCCCTCCCCCGTATTCGGGACTTCCGCGGCGTTTCGGTAAAAGCTTTTGACGGGCGGGGGAACTATTCCCTGGGGCTGACGGAGCAGATTATTTTCCCGGAAATCAGCTACGATATGGTCGCGAAAATTCACGGGATGGATATTGTCATTGTAACTACGGCGCACGGCGACGAAGAGGCGAAAGCCCTTTTGTCCGGATTTAACATGCCCTTTCGACAGCAGAATTGATTGACAGGGTACTACAGGCAGTTATGGAGGAGTTGGCTTGGCCAAGACGTCTCTCATAAACAAGCAGAAGAGAAAACCGAAATTTGATGTTCGGGGGTACAACCGGTGCAGGCTTTGCGGCAGGTCGAGAGCCTACATGCGTCGTTTCGAGCTATGCCGGCTCTGCTTCCGCAATCTGTCGCTGCGGGGTGACATCCCGGGCGTTGTCAAATCGAGTTGGTAGAGGCTGCGGCCTTTCCGGACTGAGATCAGTTGGAGGGATCAATTTATGGCTATGACCGATCCGATAGCCGATTTTTTAACACGCATCCGCAATGCCATCCAGGCGCGGAAGGACGAGCTCGATATCCCGGCGTCGGGGATCAAGACCGCCATCGCCAAGATCATGAAGGAAGAAGGCTTCATCAAGAATTATAAGGTCTTGAAGAACAACCGCCAGGGGATCATCAGGATTGCCTTAAAGCGGAGCGAGGGCAATGAGAGCGCCATCGTTGGGCTGAAGCGGGTCAGCAAACCGGGGCTGCGGGTCTACGTTGGCGCCGGCGACATCCCCATAGTCCGCAACGGGATGGGTATCGCGGTTTTATCCACACCCAAGGGGCTCTTGACGGATCGCCAGTCTCGTAAAGAACACGTAGGCGGTGAGGTCCTCTGTAAGATCTGGTAAGTGCCGGACTCGGGGCCCATAGGGAGATGACGATGTCTAGAATTGGGAAAATGCCGGTCAGTCTGCCGAAAGGGGTGACCGTGGCGCTCAACGGCTCCATGGTGGAAGTCAAGGGGGCCAAGGGGACCCTGACCCGGGACATTCCGTCGGAAGTGGCCCTGGAAGTCGAAGGGGACCAGGTTGTGGTGAAGCGGCTGGCCGAAACCAAGCGCCACCGCGCTTTCCACGGGCTGGTGCGTAACCTGGTTGCCAATATGGTCCAGGGGGTCTCCTCCGGTTTCACCAAGACCCTGGAAATTAACGGCGTCGGCTATCGGGCGCAGGTTAAAGGGAGAGCCCTGGAACTGAATCTCGGATTTTCACAGCCCGTGATCTTCCCCCTCAAAGAGGACGTGGAGGCCAAGGTGGAGAAGAACAACATTATTCTGAGCAGCATCAATAAGGAAAATCTGGGCCAGGCGGCAGCCGATATTCGGGCCCTTCGTCCCCCGGAACCTTACAAGGGCAAAGGGATCCGGTACGTCGGAGAACGGGTCGTCCGGAAGGCAGGAAAGACAACCAAGTAGGATGGTTAAGGAGCAGGTGCGCTGTGGCAAGAAAAAGTGTAAGAGAATCGAGAATCGCACGGCATCGCAGAGTCAGAAAGAAAGTGAAAGGCACGCCGGACCGGCCGAGGATGTCGGTTTTCAGGAGTGCCCGCCACATCTACGTCCAGGTCATCGATGACACCAGCGCCGTCACCCTGGCTTCAGCATCGACCTTGAGCGAGGCCTTCCGGAAGGCCACCGGGGAAGGTGGAAAGAAAGGCGCCGCCCAGTGGGTGGGGGCCGAGATCGCCCGTCAGGTGAAGGAGAAGGGCGTGGAGCAGGTTGTTTTCGACCGGGGCGGGTACAAGTTTCACGGACGGGTGAAATCGCTGGCCGATGCCGCGAGAGAATCGGGTCTCAAGCTGTAGCCTTTGTTGGGGCCGCAACAGGCGCCTATAGGGACAAAGCCTTTCGGCAGGTAGGCGATCACGAGGTTTTTATCAACGCAAGAGCGACACTTTTAAGGGACCCTTTGAATGAATGAGAAGCGATTCAACAAAAAGAGCGATCAATCCAGCGACCTGATCGATAAGATCGTCAATATCAACCGGGTGGCCAAGGTGGTGAAGGGTGGACGTCGCTTCAGTTTCAGCGCCTTGGTTGTTGTGGGCGATGGAAAGGGGAGCGTCGGCTTTGGCAAGGGAAAGGCCAATGAAGTGCCCGAGGCCATCCGCAAGGGGATCGAGATCGCAAAGAAGAGCATGGTCAAAGTTTCGCTTATGGGACCGACCCTTCCCCACAAGGTGATCGGCCGTTTCGGCGCCGGCCATGTGGTGTTGAAACCCGCTTCCGAGGGGACCGGTTTGATCGCCGGTGGCGGTGTACGAGCGGTTCTGGAAGTCGCAGGCGTTCACGATGTGCTCACCAAGTGCATCGGTTCCACGAACCCGTACAATTCGGTCCGGGCGACCATGGATGGTTTAAAACAGCTCCGGGGGATTGAAACGGTGGCCCGGCTTCGGGGGAAGACGGTAGAGGAACTGACCATGCCATAAAGGCATTTGGGCTATGGCTGGGGATGGAGCAGCGACCATGGGACAGATTAAGATAACCTTGAAACGAAGCGCGATCGGGAAGCCCAAGAAACATAAGCAGATCATCCAGGGCCTCGGGCTGCGGAAAACGAACCGGAGTGTCGTACTCAAAGATACGCCCGAGGTCTGGGGCATGATCAACAAGATCCCCCATATTGTTGATGTGGAGAAAGTCTCCGAGTAGCGGGCAGGCCTGCTGGAGCCGGAGGAATCGCGGCACAAACCCGGCAGTACGGCCCCAACCACCAGGAAACGGGGAGAGAAGGATCGGAAGATGCGTCTGCACGATTTAAAGCCTCTGAAAGGGGCAAAGAAGAACAGAAAACGGGTGGGGCGGGGGAATGGCTCGGGCCACGGCGGTACGTCGACCCGGGGGCACAAGGGACAGAACGCCAGGTCCGGCGGCCCCAAGAAGGCAGGGTTTGAAGGGGGCCAGATGCCGTTGCAGCGGCGTCTGCCGAAGCGGGGGTTCACCAACATCTTCCGCAAGGAGTACGCCATCCTGAACCTGGCCCAGCTTGACCGGCTTACCGACCTGAACGAAGTCGACCCTGAAATACTCCGGCAGCGGGGCGTGATCAAAGGGATGAAGTCCGGTTTGAAGATCCTCGGCAACGGGGAACTGGGACGCCCGGTCAAGGTGAAAGCCCACCGGTTCAGCAAGAGCGCCGTGGAGAAGATTCAAGCGGCTGGAGGGGAAGTGGAAATACTTCCGGCCGGTTAAAGGAGATTCGGTTGTTCGAAAGTCTGCAGAATATTTTCAAGGTCCCCGAGCTCAAAAGGAGGATCCTTTTTACCCTCGGATTTCTGGCCATATACCGTATCGGCTGCCATGTGCCGATCCCCGGTATTGACGCCAAGGCTCTGGCCGAGTTCTTTCAGGCCCAGCAAGGGGGGATTCTCGGGTTTGTGAGTATGTTCTCCGGCGGCGCCCTGAGCCGAATGACCGTCTTTGCCCTGGGCATCATGCCCTATATCAGCGCCTCCATCATACTCCAGCTCTTGACGGCCGTGGTGCCGACGCTGGAACAACTCTCCAAGGAGGGTGCCGCGGGGCGCAAGAAAATTACCCAGTATACCCGTTATGGCACCATTGTTCTCAGTATCGTTCAGGGGACGGGGATTGCCATCGGCCTTCAGGGGACCACCAGTCCCAGCGGCGTGCCTATTGTCATCGCGGCGGGAACAGGATTTATCCTCTTTACGGTGATTACCCTTGTGGCGGGAACGGCCTTCATCATGTGGGTCGGCGAGCAGATTACCGAACGGGGGATCGGCAACGGCATATCCCTCATCATTTTTGCGGGTATCGTGGCTGCCCTGCCGGCGGCCGTGGCCCAGACCACCACCATGGTTCGGGCCGGCATCATGCAGCCCTACGTGGTCCTTGTTATTCTGGTGATCGCGGTGACGGTGATCGGCGCCATTATTTTCATGGAGAACGGTTTTCGGAAGGTGCCCGTTCAGTACGCCAAGCGGATGGTCGGCCGGCAGGCCGTGGGAGGAAGCAGCACCCATATCCCGCTGAAGATCAATACGGCCGGCGTGATCCCGCCGATTTTTGCGTCGTCCATTCTGCTTTTCCCGGTGACCGTAGCCAGTTGGATCGATCACCCCTGGATGCAGGCCCTGTCGGCCAGTCTCAATCCGGGGGCGCTCATCTATAACATCGTTTACGTCGGGTTCATCATTTTCTTCTGCTTTTTCTATACGGCGGTCATGTTCAACCCCGTCGATGTGGCGGACAACATGAAGAAGCACGGCGGCTATATCCCGGGGATCCGGCCCGGCAAGAACACGTCCGACTATCTGGACAAGGTGCTCTCCCGGGTGACCTTTATCGGCGCCCTGTACCTGTCCGCGGTCTGTGTGCTGCCCATGTTTCTTATCAATGAGCTCAACATCCCCTTCTATTTCGGGGGAACGTCGCTTCTGATTGTGGTCGGGGTGGCCCTGGATACGCTGAGGCAGATGGAGTCCCATCTCCTCCAGCGCCACTATGACGGGTTCCTCAAGAAGGGACGGCTCCGGGATCGCCGGGGTACCTGAGAAAGCAACGGACACTGTTTTACCAACGCTGACGAACGAAAGGGGAATGAAACGATGCGGATGATTCTCTTGGGACCTCCCGGAGCCGGGAAGGGGACACAGGCAAAGAAACTGGTTGAAAAATACCAGATACCACAGATCTCTACGGGGGATATCCTGCGGGAGGCGGTCAAGAACAAGACCGCCCTGGGGATGGAAGCCAAGGCCTACATGGACAAAGGGGAGCTGGTCACCGATGCTATCGTCGTCGGCATCATCCGGGACCGGCTGCAGGAAAAGGACTGTGCCAAGGGTTATATTCTCGACGGGTTTCCCCGGACGGTGCCCCAGGCCGATGAGCTGAAAAAAGCGCTGGGAGAGATGGGCCAGTCCATCGATTATGTGCTTTCTGTTGGGGTCCCCAGCGAAGAGCTGATCCAGCGGCTGACGGGCCGGCGGACCTGTAAGGAGTGCGGCGCCGGGTTTCATATCATGTACAAGAAGCCGAAGCAGGCCGATGTCTGCGATCAGTGCAGCGGACCTTTAATCCAGCGGGACGATGATAAAGAGGCGACCATCAAGAACCGCCTGGCCGTCTACGACCAGCAGACGGAGCCGTTGATCGCCTATTACAAGAAGGACGGTGCCCTGATTGATATCGACGGTACGGGAAGTATTGATGACATCTTCCACCGGATCTGCGGGGTGATCGAGAAATAGGAATGATCATTCTGAAACACCCGGAGGAGGTGGAAAAGCTTTACCGCGCCAACCAGATCGTGGCCCGCCTCCTGGAGATGTTGAAAGAGCAGGTCGTCCCCGGCGTGACCACGCTGGAACTGGACCGGATGGCTGAAGAGTTTATCAGGAAGGCCAAAGCAGCGCCGGCCTTCAAGGGGTACCGCGGGTACCCGGCAACCCTTTGCACCTCCATCAATGAAGTTGTGGTGCACGGGATTCCCTCGAAACAGCGGGTGCAGGACGGGGATCTGGTCAGCATAGACGTTGGGGTCATCCTGGACGGGTATTTCGGTGACGCCGCGAGAACCTTCGGCGTGGGAGCGGTTTCGGAAGCCGGGCAGCGCCTGATTGATGTCACCCGGGAAGCCCTCTACAAGGGGATTGAGAAGGCGACGGTGTCGCACCGGCTCTTCGATATCTCGGCGGCCATTCAGAAATTTGTGGAAGCCCACTCTTTCTCGGTGGTCCGGGCTTTTGTGGGACACGGCATCGGCCGCAATCTTCATGAAGAGCCCCAGGTACCCAATTTCGGTCAGCCCAACCAGGGACCGAGGCTGAAGGCCGGGATGGTTCTCGCCATTGAGCCCATGGTCAACATGGGAGGCTGGCAGGTGGAGATTCTGGAGGACAACTGGACTACCGTTACCAGCGATCGATCGCTGTCGGGCCACTTCGAACATTCCGTTGCCATACTCAACGGGGAAACACGTATTTTGAGTCAGGTGGCGTGACAACGGTCACCCAAAGGGAGAAAAGGTTTAGATGGCCAAGGAAAAATCGATAGAAACCGAAGGGACTGTCCTCGAGCCGCTGCCCAACGCCATGTTTCGGGTGGAACTGGAGAACGGACACAAGATCCTGGCCCATATCTCGGGGAAGATGCGCCTCCACTACATCAAGATCCTTCCCGGAGATAAGGTCAAAGTCGAACTCTCCCCCTACGATTTGAGCCGGGGAAGAATCACCTATCGCCACAAGTAGCGAATTGAAGGGTATTGGACATGAAGGTCAGAGCCTCGGTGAAGAAAATCTGTGATAAGTGTAAAGTGATCAAACGAAAGGGTGTCGTCCGTATCATCTGTGTCAATCCGCGGCACAAACAGCGGCAGGGATGAGACGGCCTTTTCACGGCGTGATATAAAAGGAGAAAAACGTTGGCCAGAATAGCAGGAGTAGACGTTCCCGATGGCAAGCCTGTAGAGATCGCCCTGACTTATATCTACGGCATTGGGCGGTCCCGCTCGAAGAAGATCCTCGGCAAGGCGGGCGTAGAGGACCGCATTCGGGTCAAAGACCTGAGCCCCGAAGAAATTGGTAAGATCCGGGACGTGATCGTTGCCGATTACCGGGTCGAAGGTGATCTGCGCAAAGAGGTCTCCATGAGCATCAAGCGGTTGATGGACCTGGGGGCCTATCGGGGTCTCAGGCACCGCCGAGGCCTTCCGGTTCGGGGGCAGCGCACGTCAACCAACGCCAGGACCCGCAAGGGACCGAGGCGAGGCGCCGCGATCAAGGGTAAGAAATAGGCAACAGCGGTATCGATCCGCAACAACCGTGCTCTTTGGGGCACAGGGTGGGAGGCACCATGGCAGATCCGAAGAAGAAGGGACCTCGAAAGAAGAAAGAGAAGAAAAATATCCAGAATGCGGTGGCCCATATCAAGTCATCGTTCAACAACACCATTATCACCGTCACCGATGTGACCGGCAACGTGATTGCCTGGTCTACAGCGGGGGCCCAGGGCTTCAAAGGGAGCCGCAAGAGCACCCCCTTTGCCGCCCAGCTGGCGGCGGAAGACGCCGCGAAGAAGGCCATGGAGCACGGTGTTCGAAAAGTGGAGGTTCTGGTTAAGGGGCCGGGAATCGGCAGGGAGTCGGCGATCCGTGCCCTGCAGGCTGCCGGTCTGGAGGTGACCATGATTAAGGATGTGACACCGATTCCCCATAATGGCTGTCGTCCGCCGAAGCGGCGACGGGTCTGAGAAGGGGCCCCGGCTCTACCGCCGGGAATCAGAAAGACGCATCAGCGCACAGGAGGTACACATTGGCAAGGTATACACAGGCTGTCTGCCGGTTATGTCGCAGGGAAGGGGAGAAACTCTTTCTCAAGGGTGAACGTTGTTTCAAGGAGAAATGTGCCGTCGACCGCCGCGCCTACGCGCCCGGTCAGCACGGGCAGCGCCGGAGCAAACTGTCCGACTATGGCGTCCAGCTGAGGGAAAAGCAGAAGGTCCGCCGGATTTACGGTGTCCTGGAAAAGCAGTTTGCCGGCTATTTCGTGAAGGCCGACCGGCAAAAAGGGGTCACCGGCGAGAATCTCCTGCAGCTGCTGGAGGCGAGGCTGGACAACGTGGTCTACCGGATCTGTCTGGCCGATTCGAGAGCCGAATCGAGACACTTCGTCCGTCATGGTGATATCCTGGTGAACGGGAAGAAGGTGAACATCCCCTCCTATCAGGTGCAGCCGGGGGACACCATCGAGGTTCGGCCCAAGAGCCAGAAAGTTGAACGCATCGTGAACTGCTTCTCAGCCATCGACCGGCGGGGGGTGCCGGCATGGCTCGAAGTTGAGAAGAAAGACATGAAAGCGGTTGTCAAGCACCTGCCGAGTCGGGAAGAGATCCCGCTGACGGTGCGGGAACAGCTCATTGTTGAGCTCTACTCCAAGTAGGGGTGAGACTTTGTCCAAACCGTTTTCAACGATAGGGAGGTTTTTCGCATGGCGATGAAGCTGACAGGGTTTCAAAGGCCCAAACGCTTGAATTTTGAACACGAGACCATGACCGAGACGTATGGGAAGTTCACCGCCCAGCCTTTCGAGCGGGGATTCGGCACCACCATCGGCAACTCGCTTCGCCGTGTCCTCCTTTCCTCACTGGAAGGCGCCTCGATTACCTCGGTCCGCGTTGCCGGCGCGCAACACGAGTTCGCCACCCTTCCCGGCGTGGTCGAAGA
>CAYUBU010000373.1:0-4590 GCA_964443105.1 uncultured Nitrospirota bacterium | reverse complement strand
CATGAGGAAATAGAAGGTGGTCTTTGAATGGAGGTCCCGGTCGTCAATCCAGAACCATTGATCACGATAAGGAACCGAGACGTAGGCATCATGAGGTTTCGATTTACCGTTTTTCACTTGGACCAGAGGCGGGAACCGGGCCGCATTTTCCGCACTGTCCTTCTTGCTGGCACCCACTCGGCCTTCCGACACATCGGACGCAGGCACATCAATGTAGGATGCGTATTCAATCAAAACCTGCATCATCGATCGGCTGAGAATAGCTATCTCAGTGTTGTCTTCACTAAAGGCCCCATAGGCCACTCGGAATTCCCGGACGTCCGGTGCCAAACCGAGAATCTCTCTAACTCTGCGCATTTCTGCGGCAATGGACTCATCGGTTAGCGGCCGAAAGAACATCACGACCGATTCTTTCTCATCGATCGTATGAACACGCATACCCAATCCGCCCATGGTCTGAATGTGCCGTAGCAACGCCATCAATTCATAAAACTCGGGATCGGCATCGCGGCCCATCATCCTGGCGCCAAAACGGTTGCTGATGCCGTTGACGGTCTGCACGCAGATGCGATACACATAGTCCGCCGGATAGCCCGTCTGAATCAGGAAAAGAATGCCGTCAATCGGGATGGGTGTCATCAAACTGCGAGTGAATCTCTCTCCCATGAGGGGACTATAGGTAACGGTGGGACGGTCCGTGTATTTGCCGGTGCCCAGCACATTTTGAGTGTCCGTCAGCGGAGAATCGGCCCAGGAAGCACCCAGCTGGATCTGACCCTCAACGACATATTGATTGATCACCGACGTAACGTCCATGAAGACCGGGGCATCGACATAACGGGTCTTCACAAGGTTCAAAAGCGTCTGCCGTTTCCAGGACTCTGAGATGGCCGAGACATAATCAAACCGGTCCCGGGCCACCGTGTCGGGGCCGATGCTGACACAACCATAGACCTGGAGAACGATAAGTATTAAGAATCCACTTAATGCGCGCATGGCCCAACTCTCCTGGAATAAAGCAAAAAGGGGACAACAGGTCCCCCTTTCTCTTTTCCACAATAATAGCCGAGGCATCTTGCCTCGGATGTCAGGCAGGATGCCTGACCTATTCTCATAAAGGAAATTAAGGCCGCTCAAATAGAAACGGCTTTTTTGCAGGGAACAAAAGGCAGATCTTTCAACCCTGGAACAATGGATGACATAAAAGCAGCCTGTCCCCTCTTATAGGTTTTGAAATATTCCAATATGTCTTCAGCCAGAATATGGGTAGCCAGGCAGGCCTGCCTGGCACCCGTCGCCCCCTTTTCTAAAGGGGGATTGAGGGGGATTATGAAATTAATCTCCCCTAACCCCTCTTTAGTAAAGAGGGGAACAGTAGGCCAGGACGCCTGACCTATTTCCTTACTTAGGGGCGCCATTGCCTCCCCCCCCTTTTCTAAAGGGGGACTCTGAAACAAGAGGAAAAGGGAACCCCCTTCCAGGGGGGGCAAAGCCACGTCCTTTGGGCGTGGATCTTTATCTTGCCAGTTTCCCGTGCAGGGTTTTATTCTCCGTGCACTCCCCCAATATCACAGACTCAAAACAAAAAGGGGACAGCTGTCCCCTTTTATGGTCATTCTCGGTACAGCCTCTATTCGTTTTAGATCTCCACTAAACTCGTGCGAAGTTCCTGTCCCTATCATTTCGCAATTAAAATATCACGCTGCTGCAGATAAAGCTTCCTGATCAGGTCATACTCAAAGGGCGAACCGGATCGATAATAGCGAAAGGGAGTTCTATGACGGACATCAACACTTCGGAGCAGGTTAAGACCTAATTTAATTCCGTCATCATCATCACCAAAAGATGGATCGGTCACCGCGTACTCGACAGCGCTATCAAAGATGAGTCCCGTGGTGTCCCGCAGGCTTGAAGGACCGAAAATCGGCAGTACCAGAAACGGGCCGGCGCCCATGCCATAATGGCCCAGGGTCTGGCCGAAGTCTTCGTTCTGCCGGGGCAGGCCAAAGTGGGTCGCCGGATCATACAAACCCAAAAGACCGACGGTCGTGTTCACAACGAAACGCCAGAGTGTGGTGGCCGTTGCCCTGCCCTTGAGCTGGAAGAGGCTATTCGTGAAATTGTCCAATTCCCCTACATTCTTGAAGAAGTTTGAGACGCGATCCTCGATGTAGTCGGGGGTGATGAACTCGTAGCCTTTCACAACCGGCAGGAAGAGATACCGGTCAAAATGGTAGTTAAAGTTATACATCCGCCGGTTAAACCCCTCCCAGGGGTCATAAGCATCGATCATATATTGGATGCCAGGTTTCGCATATTGACTCATCGGAAGCTTTGCCGGGATGACAGACATTTGGTCATCGTGTGCCACCTGTTTCCCCGCGCACCCGGCGAGAAAGACAAGCAGGATTCCAATCCAAAACATGTTCATGAATGTATTTGTTGTCTTTGTTCTCATGGCAGGTGTTCCTTTCTATGGATTTTTGAAGTAATCGATCATATAGGCCACGTTGTCTTTGTAGGCCATATTCCCACAATGGCCGCCCTTGGGATAAATCCTGGCCCTGGACTGAAACACCTGCTTCAAATAATCAACATCGCCCGCCCCGAGAATGAAATCATTCTCGTTGGTAACCAAGGCTATTTTCTTCGCGTTTCTCAGGTAACTTTCGATGGAACGAAGACTATTGTCATGGACAAATTGTTTCATGCTCAGACTCGGTCTCTTGTCCTTGAACGCAGGGAACAGCAGGTCATCTGCATAAAGACTGAACCCCCCTGCCCTGGCCGATACTTTCGAATAGTCGGTGAGCGACGCTGTCCGTTTCAGCTGCAGATTTTTCGGCACGATCAAACCGGAGTTTGTCATCACATCGGAGACGAAGAGCATCGTTGCCAGGGATACGCGAAAGGAAAAACCGATAACCGCTTTGGCTTCCGACTGACTGGGAACGATTTCGTCGTAGGCGTTATAGAAAAAACCGTAACTGAGATCGACGAAATCCCCATGTTTGTACGATTCGGTGACGTTCGCCATCAACTTTTCATACCACGCATTGAATTGGTCTATTCCGCCGGGGATATTATTCACAAACATTTTGTCGATGCGAACAGCGGAATCATAAAGATTGAGTGCAGGATTGATCATCAACACCTTCTTGAAATTAAAGAGTTTCTGTTCTTCATCCAGCTTGGCTACAAAGGCAGATTGAGAACCGCCCAGGCTGTATCCAGTGAGGAAAAAATCTGAAACCTCAATGCTCTTCTGCTCTTTCTGCCAGGCAAGTTCCATGACCCGGTACAGATCCCGGGAGTCGGACCGGATATCTCCGGGGAGACTCAGACTGGACGCACCCACAATAAAAGATGGGTGGGTGGGAGAGGAAATGGACACCACATGAAAACCCGCCTGGAAAAATGCCTTTTGCATCATTTGCATCTTGGCAGAGTCATGGCCCGCCCCGGTGCCGGCAATCATGAAGATGAGGGGTGCTTTTTGCCTCTGGCGGGCAACTGAATAAAGGAGCTTCTTGTTATACCAGAAGATTTCAGGAACTTCACGATCGGGGAAAACGGTCATTGCCCGTTCTTTAATCCTGATTTTCTTGGGCAAGGGCGCCTTCGCTTTTTCCGGCGTCCCAAGGATGGTCGCCTCATAAGGATCTTCAAACGGGTAATCATAGCGCATCGCTTCCCCACTGCAGACGGTTGCGAGAACCAGAATGCACAGCAGCAGACAATATTCTAGTTGCTTGATCTTTCTCATATTGCTCACCTCACTCAGATTAAATTCGTACTCCCATGAAAGACCCGTCATTGCCTGGGCCTTGTTTCCCCTGAAGGGGAACTATTTCACCGTGTACCCGCGCCCTGTCAAACAGGCGGAATAGGCGCGGTCATAGGTTTGCAGCTGTCGTTGCTGGTCCGCATGGGCGTTTGCATAGCCCTGGTGCTGGGCCTCCAAGTCCCACGTTCACCCATCCTGCCGGCCACGGCGCCCACGCCTGCACCGATGGCGGCACCTTTGCCTGCGTCACCGGCGATGGCTCCACCTATCACACCCAGTAACGCGCCGCGGGCAGCTCCCCCGAGTGCGGAATGATGGCGCTGATAAACCTCCCCGGAGCTGGCTTCCTGGGCAAGTTGTACCGGATCGACACCCGTTTGCTGTGTTGCCCACTGGCCGCATTCTCCCTGATCCTTACTTTGCTGCGCCGGACTCTGACCTTTTGCCGGGTAAACAATGGGTTCCGAATAGCTGCTGCTCACAATTCCAATGCAGACAAATGCTGTAACCATAAACAATACCAACTTTTTCATTTTAATTCCTCCTTAAAGCTGTAACTGGCAAATGCCATGACATAGGTTACCCAAGTCTAAAGGTAAATAGTGCCAGGACATAGGTTACCCTGCCGGTCATTTCGACCTTGGGTTACAGGGTGAGCCGGGTGAGCCGATATTCAAAAGTATCAACAAGCTCCTCATTGAGATAAATCTGAAGTGCGGACAACCCCAGGGTCAGGTCTCCACATTCAACAAATTAGTGGAACCTTACCGAGCGAACATTCTCCTTGATCTTTGCCTCCGGTT
>CAYUBU010000372.1:0-13326 GCA_964443105.1 uncultured Nitrospirota bacterium | reverse complement strand
CCCCCCGGCGCGAGCGGGGGGCCCCGCCGGGAAAGGCTCTCCCCGCCACTCGTACTTCACCAGTATTTTCTGGACAGGCCGATGCTCGGGCTTGAATGCAACTTTGACCGAGGGGGAGTAGGTCCGGTCTCCGAACCCCGTCCCAGCCCGATCCTCCGCCAGGGATTCCGGGGCCCCGTTGTCCCCGCGTTTTCCCAAGCTCCTCTGCTTTCCGCCGGGCAGGGGCCGTTGTCCCTTTTCTTTGAAGACCGAGACGGCAATAACGCCCATGGCCGATTCGTCACCGAATGTCCGGACGGCGTAGGAGTCGCCGGGATCGGTAAAATAGAAGCGATGGACCGTATTGTCGCCTGTCCGCCATCCTCCATAGACTCCCTGCTCATAGGGGTTGAGGACATACTTGGATTCGTTATGCCGGAGATGTGACTTTTTGCCTGAAATGATATTGCGCCCGTCCACGGCGATGACAACGCCGATGCGGTAGGCCGTCTTGTTCCGGAGCGCGACCTGATAGTTTTCGCCTTTCCGGGCTTCCAGATATTCTTTGAGTACATGGGTCTTACCTGAAAGGTAGTCCTGATGCGGCAGGGTATGGAAACGGCTCCCCCGGTCAGACAAGACCTTCACTTCCACATTTTCCCGTTGCCAGCCTGAGGCAGAGGCGGCGGATGCCGCAAGAGAGAGTGCGGCAGCTAAAAACAAGCAGATTCCTTTTTTCATCGGTTTTCTCCTTTCCCTTGAGATGTTTACTTGCTTAGACAGCAGGGAGGAGAAAAGGTTCCAAAAATGTGCTTCTCCCAAGGGGAGAAAAAAAGCAGCGGGATCAAGGGCCGAAAAAACGGCGCTGTCAATGATTGTCGTGAATTCGTGCAGGGCGGCCATGCGCTGCTCAGCTTTTACAGGGTGGCCGACAGGGAGGAAATCGGGATAGCAGGCGAGCCGATCAATTCCCGACACAAAAGAGGAGATATACAAAAGAGGCTGAAGGGCATGGGGCTTTTAAAGCGGTTCAGGCCAGTCACTGCCAAGGCGACTGCTCATTTCCCAGACCATGCCGACCTACTGGAATGTGTCACAAGCCTCGATGCTGCCCGTCTCCAGACCCCGGCGGAACCAGGTCACCCGCTGTTCCGACGAACCGTGGGTAAAGGACTCGGGGTGAACCCGCCGGCCCGCGGAGCGCTGAATCTGATCATCGCCGACAGCCGCCGCCGCACGGAGGCCCTCTTCCACATCGCCCGGCTCGAGGATCTGGCGCTGTCGATGGGCGTGATGGGCCCAGACACCGGCGTAGCAGTCGGCCTGGAGTTCCATGCGGACCTGCAGGGCGTTGGAATCGGCTGCCCCCATCCGCGTCTTGGCCCGCTGCACCTGTTCCGAGATCCCTTGGAGGGTCTGCACGTGGTGACCCACTTCGTGAGCGATGACGTAGGCGAAAGCGAAATCACCGGAGGCTCCCATCTGTTTGAGTTGCCTGAGAAAGCTCAAATCGAGATAGAGTTTCTGGTCTCCGGGACAGTAGAAGGGTCCCGCCGCCGCCTGGCCGTATCCGCAGGCCGTCTCCGTCATATCGGAATAGAGGACGAGAACCGGTTCCCGGTAGTTTGCACCGCCGGCCCTGAAGATGCCGTTCCACACATCCTCCGTGTCTCCGAGAACAACGGAGGCAAATTCGGCCAGTGCCTCCTGGGCCTGACTCTGGGGCGCCGGCATCGGGCTGGAAGGTTGCTGCACCTGCCCAATGGTTTCAAGCACTTGCGCCGGGTCCTGCCCCAGGAGCAGGGCTGCCACCAGGGCCAGTATCACTGCGCCGCCTCCCAACGTGGCACGGCGGGCCACTTGCCGCCGTCGGTCATCGACATTTTGGCTTCTTCGTCCTGTTTTCCAGCGCAACCTGTTTCCCTCCCTTTCGGCGAAAGATGGAATCTCCCTGGCCATAAGAAGTCCGCATTAACCCATTTCCAAGGCCAAAAGAAAAACCTAACAGGAAATAGCCCCGTCGGCAAGTAAAACAGGCGACGGGAACCATTTTTGCCATCAAAGACGAGATCTGCTATACTTTCTTGGTATCAGGCGGTATCAGGGAGAAATGAAGAAGGATGAATCGCATTCACTTCAAGAAATTGCTTCACACAAAATGGACGGCCCGAAATCCGAAAGGAAGCGAGCGGCATTTCGAAGTGGTGGGGCTGCTGCCAAGGGAGACCGAGGCGCCCCATTTGATCGTCGTGGAGGCGATTTATACCAATCGCCTTTATACCATGCCCTGGGATGGGCTGAAAGACCGGTCCCGGTGGATTGTGGGGTGGAAATAGAGGAACGGCACCGTTGCGGCACCATCCCACAGCGGCATGAACTTTCTCATGCTGAGGGGCTGAAGGGTGGAAGGAGGAACCCGCAAAGGGCTATCGTTTTGATGCCGTTCCTTCCCGTCCGAAATCATCGGAGACCCGTACGATGTCCTCCTCTTCTGAGGGATGATTCAGATCGGTATGCTGCCAGATCTCGGCTATGACGGCCCAATTGGCGAGACCGACGATCCGGTGCCGCTGTTCGCAGGCGCACTCCACCAGCACGCCGGTCTCATGGACCTCAACGGGCTCTTCCCGATCCGACCCGCTTCGAATGGTCCCCACCGGTCCGGCAAAAACCTTCCATAACTCGGCGCGCCGATGGTGATACTGCCAGGAGAGGCGGCTCTCCGGGGCGATGACCAGAATCTTGGGGCTCATGGTGATCCCCTCTTGAACGTCGATGGCCTCATCGGCATAGAAAGCCTTGAGGAAAGGCTTCAGGTCGCGGTCGGCAAAACGATACCCTGCCCCCCAGGGTTTGTCTGACATGTCGTCCACGATGGTGAACCCCAGCTCGGTGATCATCGTCTTCACCGCCGTGACAATGTCGTCCTTCGGCGTCGGGGCACGGAGCAATGCTTGTGAGAGTCGGGGCTTCATCTTCTTTCAGTCTCCATGGGGTTGCGCCCCGTGGGCCAGGAGCACGGCTCGCAGCTCCCCAAGTTTCTCCTGCATCAATCCTTCCCCCTTGGCCTCCAGATTCAGCCGCATCAACGGTTCCGTATTCGATGTGCGGACATTAAAGCGCCAGTCGGGGTAAGAAATCGCCACCCCATCGAGTTCCGAGAGACGGCCATCGCCGTATTTTGACTTCAGCGCTTCAAGTATTTCTCCGGCGCGGTCGGTCTGAAAGTTGTGCTCTCCTGATTCGAAACTCCTTCGGATTTCCTCCACCAGGGCAGACAGCGTCTTTCCTGAGTCCGACATGATCTTCATCACCAGAAGCACCATGATCAGCTGCGATTCGGCGCCGCCGGTCCATCGGAAAAAATTGTGTTCCGACGATTCTCCACCGTAGATGCCGTGATGGGTGTTCAGCGCTTCCGTAATATAGGCGTGACCCACTTTGGTGACCACCGAGGTCCCGCCGTGTTCCTCAATGACGGCCTGGGGCGTCATGGTATATCGAATGTCAAAGAGAATGGTCTCGCCGGGATTATAGCGGAGCAGCTCCCGGGCCACGAGGGCTGTCGATTGGGCGCCGGTCACAATCTGGCCCTTTTCATCAATAAAGAACATGCGGTCCCCGTCACCATCAGGGGCGAGGCCGAAGTCGGCCTTTTCGGCAACAACGCGGGCCCTGAGATCCCTGAGGTTCTCGAAGACCAGGGGGTCGGGCTGATGGGCCGGAAAGGTGCCGTCGAGCTCAAAATTCATTTTGATCAATTTGCCCGGAAGTCTTTTGAACAAAGGCTCCAGATAGGTGATGGCCATGGCGTTGGCCGGATCGGCCACCACGGTGAACGGTTTGAAGGCGCTGGGATCAATATGGGAAAAGGCGTAGTCGATTTCTCTTTCGATGATTCCTTCCACCCTTTCTTCATCACCGCCGGGCTCGGAGAGGACGACCCCCTCCAGAGCGAAGCCCCTGATATCGAGAATCCCCGTCGACTTGCCGATCTTCGTGATGGTCTCCCCGTCGCGCATCACCATTTTGATGCCGTTGTATGCCGGCGGATTGTGGGAGGCCGTGAGTTGGATGCCGCCATCGGCTTTGAGGTCCAGGACGGCGTAGTAGCAGGTGGGGGTCGATACGAGACCCACATCCATGATGTGGGCACCCCCGTCGATGAGCGCCTTCTTCAAAAGAGGATAGAGGCGGGGTGCCGAGGTTCGCATATCGTGGCCGGCGACCAGGCGAATCGCCTTTCTTTTCACACGGGTCTGAAAAAAATGAAGAATAGCCTGGGCGATGGCATAGATATTGGCTTCGTTCAATTCGTCAGGCACAAGGCCCCGAATATCATACCCTTTGAAAATATGCCCTGGAACGCCCATGATCCGTCTTCTTGCGTATCAATCTTTCCATCAGTTCCACTCAGGCCAGGGGTCGCGCCCGAGCCGGAAGGCCATTTTAGCTACTCTACCGACTTTGACCCCCTCCGTCAACATGGAGTCTCTGTTTGCAAAGGGAAAATGTCCCTTCCCGGAAGGAGAGGAGGCAAAAATACCGCTTGACAATGTTTCAAACAAGTGTTTCAATCATGCGTATGATTCGTTGTGGTTTTTGCTTTTGATTCTTGGAAGGGATAAGGCGATATGAGTCAGGCGGAAATGGATCAGTCAGAAATCAAGAAAGGGGATACGAGGCCCGATACCAAACAACGTATCCTCGACGCTGCGGAAAAACTCTTTGCCCGGGAAGGGTTCCACAATACATCCCTTCGGGCCATCACTGGCGAGGCGGAGGTCAACCTGGCGGCCGTCAACTATCACTTCGGCTCCAAGGAGGCGCTCCTGGACAAAGTGATCGCCCGGCGTCTGCTCCCCCTCAACGAGCTGCGCCGGACCAGGCTGTTGCGGGTGCGGGAAGCATCCCGTCGGGAAAATCGGCGACCCCGGGTGGAAGAGACGTTAAGGGCCTTTATCGAGCCCACCATGCGTTTTCGCGACTCGGAACCCGGCGCCGACGATTTTATGTCACTCATCGGCCGCGCCCTCTCCGAGCCTGACGACACGGTCCGGAAGATATTTATCACCCATATCAAGTCGATCTTCTACCTCCTCTACGAGACCCTGTGTAACGCCTTACCGGATATTTCCAAAGAAGTTATTTTCTGGCGGCTTCAGTTTTCCATCGGCGCCTTGAGCCACATTCTGCGGACGGTCGGCAGGTTTGAACTTTCCCATTTCCCGGAAGGGGTCAATCCGGCCCCCGACACCGACGCCATGCTGACCATGCTGGTGCCCTATCTGGTTCAGGGCATGGAGGCGCATTGAAGTTGGTGATACCCAGTCGGTTCCGCGGCAGACGGCGTCTGCCCGCTTTTTCGAAAAAGAAGTAGCCAGATTCCCGGGCAGGAGAAAGAGCCCTATGATCAAGACAGCCAGAATTCAGACCGCCGGTATACTGGTGCTGATGCTGTGGCTCACCCTTACGGGCTGTGCCGTGCACCGGCCCTACGCCATTGACCTACCGGTCCCTGTTCCTGAATCCTTTGAGGAAGGAGCCGGAGACGGCGTCCCCCTGCAGCGGTGGTGGGAAGCCTTCGACGACCCCCGGCTCAACGTCCTGATGGACCGGACTTTTTCCGGGAACCTCGATCTCGCCCAGGCCTACGCCCGCCTTGAGCAGGTGGAGGCGATCCGGAGATCCACCCGGTCGGGGCAGCTGCCGACGCTGGAAGCCGGAGCCCAGGGGAGCCGGGAAGACACGCCCGGTTTTTTCGGGAACAACACGGGCGATGGTTATCGACTCTCCCTGGCTGCAGCCTTTGAACTCGACCTCTGGCAGAAGTGGCGGTCCCGCACCCGGGCCGCCGACGATGAACTCCAAGCCTCCCGGGAGGAATTGCAGGCCCTATACCTCAGCCTGTCGGCCCTCACCACCGATCTCTACTACCTGGCGGTGGAACAGCGGGCCCAGCTGGCGCTCACCGACCGGACCATCGCCTCTTTTTCCGATACGGTCAACCTGGTGGAACGGCGCTATCGGGAAGGTCTTGTCTCTCCCCTCGATGTCTATCAGGCCCGCCAGAGCCTGGCCGCAGCGAAGGCCCGGCGGCCCGATTTTCAAGCGAATCTGGCGACCACCGAACACGCTTTATCCGTACTCCTCGGTGACTATCCCCGGGGCGGAACGTTCGGCGACGTGGTGGCTCTGCCCGAGGCGCCGGAAGCCTTTCCCGCGGGGCTGCCGTCCCAGGTTCTGGCCCGGCGGCCCGATGTGGCTGCTGCCTTCCACCGGGTGAGGGCGAGCGACGCCCGCGTGGCTGCGGCCATCGCCGACCGCTTCCCGTCGATCAATCTCCTTGGCGGCTGGGGAAGATCGAGCACCGCCTTCAGCACCGGGGACATCGAGGGAGAGTTCTGGACTCTCCTGGCAGATCTGACCCTTCCTGTCATTGACGGGGGGCGCCGGCGGGCGGAAGCCGACAGGGCCAAGGGAGAATTCCGGGAAAGTCTCGCGGGTTATCAGAAGACCGTACTGACCGCTTTTCAAGAGGTGGAAGATGCTCTGGCCATGAACCGGGCGACGGAGGAGCGGATCGCCGGGCTGGAAGAGGAGGTGGAGGCTGCGGCGGGGGCGCTGCGCATGTCTATGGAGCGCTACCTCCAGGGTCTCTCCGACTACCTGCCGGTGCTCACGGCCCAGGCTTCCCACTTCACTGCCGACAGTCTCCTTCTGGCGGCCAGGCGCCAGCTGATTTCAGACCGGGTCAGTCTCGCCCGGGCCCTGGGCGGAGATTGGATGACCGGGGAAATAGAGAAGAGGCGCACCGCGGGGGACGGAGTGAAAGGGGAAACAAAACCTGTCTCTCTGACCGCAGAGCACAGGCCCGAAGAATAATATACGGAAAAGGTCAAAGAGAATGAGTGCAAGAGAGAAATTGACAAAGATACTACTCCCCATTCTGATCCTACTGATCGGCTTTGGCGCCATGCGCTTTCTGGTTCTTGCCCGGCCGGCGCCCCAGAAGGAGGTGCGGGAGAACCCCGGCCTTCTGGCGGAGGTCATGAGGGTCCGCGCCGGCGATCGCACGGTGGAGGTCACCGGGACCGGTACGGTGCAGCCCCGACGGGAGGCGCACATTACCCCCCAGGTGAGCGGCCGGATTACCCGCGTGGATAACAATTTCGTTGCCGGGGGTCTATTCAAAGAGGGAAGTCTTCTCTTCAAGATCGAGGCTGTGGACTACAAGCTTGCCGTGGACCGTGCCCGGGCTGCCCTGGCGCAGGCTGAAATGGAGCTGGCCCAGGAGGAGAGCAACGGCCGAATCGCAAAACAGGAATGGGCGCGGCTGGCCCGGGATGAAACGGAAGTCCCCAATCCTCTGGTTCTTCGGGAACCCCAGCAGAAAAAGGCCCGTGCCCAGGTCTCATCGGCGGCGGCACAGCTCAAGCAGGCGGAGCTTGACCTTCAACGTACGAGGGTAACGGCGCCATTTAACGGCAGAATCCGCTCCGAGGAGATCGATGTGGGACAATACGTTCGATCCGGGACAAGTATCGCCGTGCTGGCCGGGACCGACAGAGCGGATATTGTGGTCCCCTTCTCTCTGGACCAGCTCCGGTGGCTTCAGATTCCGAGGCAGGGTGCCGAGGCCGCCGGTTCGCCGGCCACAGTCAAGGTGAAAATGGGCCCTGAGGTCTTCACCTGGCCCGGCCGGGTGGTCCGCTCTCTGGGCGAGGTTGACCCCCAGGGCCGCATGGCCCGGGTCGTCGTCGCCGTAGAGGATCCTTACCATCTGCTGCAGCCGGCCGCTGAGGGGAAGCCCGATCTGGAGGTGGGGATGTTCGTGGAGGTGACCATCCAGGGGGAGGTGCTCAGCAAGGTCGTTGCCATCCCTCGTTCCGCCCTTCGGGATGGGAACACGGTCTGGGTCGTGGATGATGAGGAGAAGCTTCGCATCAAGCCGGTGGAGGTCGCGAGGCTGGAACGTGAAACCGTATTGATCCGGCAGGGGCTCAATGAGGGGGAAAGGGTGGTCCTGACGGCCCTCCAGGGTGCGGCCGACGGGATGAAGCTCAGACCGATTGAACAGGGAGTCGAGCAATGAAGGGCGCAGTCCGATGGATGGCCCATAACCATGTGGCCGCGAACCTGCTCATGATCGTCCTCGTCGTCGGGGGCCTGATCCGGGTTTCGACGATCAAGCAGGAAGTCTTTCCCGAAATCAGCCTCGATACGGTTCAGGTGAGTGTGGCCTATCCCGGTGCCGGGCCGGAAGAGGTGGAAGAGGGGATTCTTCTCCAGATCGAAGAGAATCTCACCGGTGTGGAAGGGATCAAGCAGATAAAGTCGGTGGCCAAAGAGGGGGTCGGTACGGTGAGCGCCGAGATCTATCCCGGTGAAGATCCCGACATGAAGCTTCAGGAAATCAAGAGCGAAGTCGACCGGATCATCACCTTTCCTGAGGATGCGGAGAAACCGGTCATCACCAAACTGCTCAACCGGTACGAAGTGATGTCGGTGGTGGTCTACGGCGATGCCTCAGACCGGGCGCTCCGGGAGCAGGCCGAGTCCATCCGGGAAGAACTGCTCAGCTATCCGGAAATCACCCAGGTCGACCTCAGCGGTGTCCGTCCCTATGAGATCTCCATCGAAGTGCCCGAAGAGAACCTGCGGCGATACAACCTGACCCTGGAGCAGGTGGCCCAGCGGGTCCGGGCGGCCTCACTTGATCTTCCCGGGGGGACCATCAAGACCGAGGGGGCTGAGATCCTGCTTCGCACCAAGGAGCGGCGCTATCTGGGGCGAGAGTACGGCAGCATCACGGTGATTAACCGTCCCGATGGTACCCGGGTCAGGCTCGACGACATTGCCCGGATTAACGACGGCTTTGCCGAGACCGACGTCTCCGCCCATTTTGATGGCCAGCCAGCAGCCATGGTCAAGATCTACCGGGTGAGCGACCAGAAACCGCTGGAAATCTCCAGGCTTGTTAAGGCCTATGTGGCGGAAAAGCGCCCGACCCTCCCCGACTCCCTTGGTATCGCGACCTGGAACGACACCACGGAGCTCCTGAAAAGCCGCATGGATCTGCTGAAGAAGAATGCCGCCATCGGGTTGGTCCTGGTGCTGATCATTCTGGGGCTCTTTTTGGAGATCCGTCTGGCCCTCTGGGTGATGCTCGGGATCCCCATCTCCTTTCTGGGGGCCATGGTGATCCTGCCGGCCTTTTCCGTTTCCATCAACATGATCACCCTTTTCGCCTTTATTCTCGCCCTGGGGATCGTGGTTGACGACGCCATCGTGGTGGGTGAGAATATCTATGAACACCGTCTCAAGGGGAAACCCTACCTTAAGGCCGCGGTGGACGGCGCCCTGGAAGTGTCCATTCCGGTAACCTTCTCCATCATGACCACCATCGCCGCCTTTCTCCCCTTGGTCTTTGTCAGCGGCGTCATCGGCAAGTTCATCAAGGTCATTCCCCTGGTTGTCATTTCTCTGCTGGTCATCTCCCTCGTGGAGTCTCTCTTTGTCCTCCCCTCCCATCTCAGTATCGGCAAGCCCCTGCAGCGGGACGGCGGATTTCTCGACCGTATCAACCGGGTCCGTATCGGTTTTGGCCGGAAGCTCGACGCTTTTGTGTCCGGACCGTACCGCCGTTTTCTGGAACGCTGTCTTCGAAACCGTTATGCCACCCTGGCGACGGGCGTCGCCGTCCTGTTGCTCACCATCGGGGTGGTCAAAGGGGGGATTCTGAAGTTTCATTTCATGCCGGTGGTCGATGGGGACGTGATCACCGCCTCCCTGAAGATGCCGCCGGGAACGCCGGTGCAGGAGACGGCGAAGGCGCAGCAGCGCCTTGCCGCCTCGGCGGTGGCGGTGGTGACCGAATACGACGGAAAGCGTCCCGCAGGCGACAGCATCCTTCGAAACCGCTACGCCGTTGTAGGCGGCACCATGGTGGAAGCGGGGCATATGGGGGCGGCGGCCGAATCCCGGTCCAACCTTTCAGACATGGCCCTCTTCTTGAAGCAGAGCGAAGAAAGAAATATCCCGGCCGTGGATATTGCAAACCGCTGGCGGGCAAAGTTTGGAGATGTCCCGGGTGTCGAATCGATCGTCTTTACGTCCAACATGGTCCGTATGGGGGCGAATATCGACATTCAGCTCGCCCATGAGAATTTCGAGGTCCTCTCGCAGACATCGGATCGAATCAGAGCCGCCCTCTCCGAATACCCCGGCGTCGGCGATATCCAGGACAACTATTCCAAGGGGAAGCAGGAACTCAAGATTCGGCTCAGGCCCGAGGCCAGCACCCTGGGGATTACCGAGGCGGAGCTTGGGCGGCAGATTCGGGGCGCTTTTTACGGCGCAGAAGCGCTCCGGCTGCAGCGGGGACGGAACGAAGTCAAAGTCATGGTCCGCTACCCTGAAGCCGACCGGCGCAAGGTCTGGGACCTGGAGTCGTTGCGGATCCGCACCCAAAAGGGCGGGGAACTCCCCTTGAGCAGTGCCGCCACGGTGACCCAGGGACGGGGGTTTTCCGAAATCAACCGCACCGACCGAAAGCGGGTGATCAACGTGACCGCCAGCGTGGACGACAAGACGGCCAACGCCGAGGAGATTCTGACCGATTTAAAAGAAGGGATCATGCCAGAACTGACGGCCGACTACCCGGGTCTTGTTTTCAATATGGAGGGGGAGGAGAAGGAGCGGATGGAGTCGATGGAGAGCATGAAGGAGGGGTTCCTCTTTGCCCTGATCGCCATGTTCGCCCTCCTGGCCATCCCCTTTCGAAGCTACAGCCAGCCGCTGCTGATCATGGCCGCCATCCCCTTCGGGATGGTGGGCGCCGTGGCGGGTCACCTCATCATGGGGTTCAAGCTGAGCATCCTCAGCATCTTCGGGATCGTGGCCCTCTCGGGGGTGGTGGTCAACGACTCACTCCTGCTGATCGACCGGGTGAACCGCAACCGCCGGCAGGGACGCACCGAACTCATTCAGGCCGTTGTGGATGGCGCCACCCGGCGGTTCAGGCCGATCCTGCTCACGTCGCTGACCACCTTCTTCGGGCTCGCGCCAATGATTCTGGAGAAGAGTGTGCAGGCCCAGTTTCTAATCCCCATGGCCATCAGCCTGGGGTTCGGGATTCTCTTTGCCACCGGAATCACCCTGGTTCTGGTCCCGTCTTTCTATATGGCCCTGGAAGATATCCGGGGTTTATTGGGAGCGCGATCACAGATGGCGCCCATGGTGGATGAGCGTGAAGCCGAGGCGATCCAAAAGAAAGCGCGGGAAGAAAGAGAGAGGGTATTGACTCGCTAGCCCGGATATTGCATGAGTGATCGTCATGAGGGGCCGTAGAAGCAACACAGGCAATGGGTGCCAGGCAGGCCTGCCTGGCACCCTTATTCTGGCTGAAGACATATTGAAATATTTCGAAGTCAGGAAATTCTATGCAACGCCGCATGTGGTAGCTTATCCGGCACCGTAATAGATTTACTCATGCAATATCCGGGCTAGTTCGACTCACCGCCGCATTTCCGCTCCGGCTTCTCGGCGACGGACCACGAATCCCGGTCGGCACCGCAGTTACAGGGCTCGGGAGGTTCGTCGCTGTAGGGAATTTCGTTGGTACACGCTTCACAGATGTAGACCTTGTTCATCGAAATGCCTCCATATGAGTGTGAGTTTTGAACCTGTAACCATGGTTGCTGCCATGAGGCGCACGACGGCCTCAACCGCTCGAGACCGGCCGTTTTCCCCTGTAGTGGCGGCTTCGGTAGAACTCGCATTTTGTGCAATCGAGATGCTTCAAGGCGGACATCCCCTGCGGCTGCGTACCGCAGACGGTTCCGGCGATCTCGGCGCAACGTGTTCCGTGGGCCGGGTATGCCGGGCATAGGCCGAATTCTTCTTCATTGATGCCGCCTCGCTCCCGGCCACACTCCATGAACTCCCAACAATTCATAGGCATTTCTCCTCTTGAAAGGGCAGTACACCCTTCCCTGCGAGCCGAATCTTGACGTCTTTCCCTTTTCATGAAACCGTCTGCCCCAGGGGGTCGTGGCCGCGGTCAGAAACGACCCATGAAAGAAAACTGAGGCAGGACAGGGGGAACGATTCAAAGAAACGTATGCTTAAGGCCGTTAAGCTTTGAGAAGAGACAAGGTCAATCACTTCTTCCCCGGTCCTTCTCTTCCCCCTGCCTTCTATTAGCCACACATGAAACGACTTGTCAAGATCTGGAACGGAGGCTTGTGAACGATGCCCGGGGCAATCTCCAGAAAAATGACGGAGGTTCTTGACGGCACAACGGGGTATCCTGGCCCCCGACTTTCGGTCGCCCATCTGATATTTGACAAAGAGTTGAAACCAGAGTAGATTTGTCTCCATTTATTGAGTCATTCCTGAGAGCGAGCGAGTCGCCGGCTGAATCGTTTTCTGTTTGAAAGAGAAAACGAAGCCGTGGTCTGTGACCATGGCGACCCGTTAGGCTCAGGCATTCACGGCAGAGAAACCCGAAACCTGCACAACAAGAAACTCCTGCAAGAACGATAGGCTATAAAACTTTCGAAAAGGACCGTTCCTTCCGGGGGGAGCAAGGGGCGGCAGATCAAGGAGGGCAATCATGGCAAAGTCATCGGCTTACGCCTACGACCACCAGACCATCGCGGGCTTTCTTTACTCCTCCATTTTCTGGGGTGTCGTCGGTATCGTCATCGGCCTGTGGATCTCGGTCCAGCTCTGGCTGCCGGCCACCAACATAGAGCCTCTCTTCACCTATGGCAGACTCAGGACGGTGCATGTCAATGTGCTGGCCTTTGGACTCGGCGTGGGGGCGATCATCGGCCTCTTCTATTATATGACCATGCGGCTGACCCGAAGGCCCCTTCTTTTTCCGAGGCTGGCCCGCTACCAGCTCTATCTCTTTAACGCGGCCATCGCCCTGGTCCTGGTCACCCTGCTGCTCGGAATGACCCAGTCCAAGGAGTACGCTGAACTGGAATGGCCCCTCGACATTGGCGTGGTCATCATCTGGGTCATGCTGGGGGTGAACGTTTTGGGGACGGTGATCAAACGGAAAGAGGAGCAGATGTATATTTCCCTGTGGTATATCATCGCCACAGTCGTTGCAGTCGCCGTGCTGTACATCGTAAACAACCTTGCAGTCCCTGCAGGCCTGTTTAAATCATACTCCCTGTATGCAGGAATTAACAGTGCAAATGTCCAGTGGTGGTACGGGCATAATATCGTTGGTTTTATTTTCACTACGCCCATCCTGGCCATGTTCTATTATTTTCTGCCGAAATCAACAGGGCTGCCCATATTCAGCCACCGGCTTTCTATTATTGCCTT
>CAYUBU010000371.1:0-2500 GCA_964443105.1 uncultured Nitrospirota bacterium | reverse complement strand
TGGGGATCCAACGTTTGACAATAACTTGATGTGAGTGCTGCATTCGGTCCTCCTTTTCTGATTGATAAAATATACCAGAAAAGTTACCGAATTACTGAGCATGTACATCAGGCCCCTTTTGGTAACCGGGGAGCACGGCGGACTTGCGCGCTTTTTCGACGAATGGTATTCTGCGCCTAAGCAGTAGCCCGGGGCTGATGGCATGGCGTTTCAGGTAGAGTCGATCGTGCCGGCGAGAGGCGTTTTTCGCGGAGGGAGGCAGGGTGAAGAGAAGATGGGCATTTGGTTTTGTGGTTCTGTCGGTATTGGTCCTTATTCAGTTTATTCCAATTGAAAGAAGCAATCCGCCCGTGGAAACGGAGGTTCCGGCGCCCCCGGCGGTGAAAAAGATCCTTCAGCGGGTCTGTTACAATTGCCATTCTTATGAAACCGTCTGGCCCTGGTACGGGTATATGGCTCCTCTTTCTTGGCTCGTGGCTTATGACGTCAACGAAGCCCGGGGAAAAATGAATTTCACTGCCTGGAACCGACTGGACAGTGAAAAGGCGTCGAAACGTATCCAGGAAATTTGGGAGGAAGTGGAGGAAGGGAAGATGCCGCCCTGGTATTACCGGTTGGTGAACCCCGAGGCCGATCTGAGTGAGCAGGAAAAACAATTCATTCATGAATGGACCATTGCGGCAGGCGGGAAATCATAGACCGGCCAAGGCGCCCGGGGCAATAAAAAGGGCACCAGGCCCCTTTTTCTCCCCGTCTGCTCCCGGCCCCAGCTCACCTTGGCAAGGGTCGAAAGGCGGCGGCCAGGGTCAGAAGGTTCCAGGAAAGTGTCAGCACGGTTTCTTGTCAATGGGGGCCCTTCGGTGAGGTTTCTCCTTGAGGTCAATCATCTTTGTCGCATATAGCGGTATCTCGTCGGCTGACAGCCGAATGCATTCCCAGTTGCCAACCGCTCCCATTGCCCAAACCCGTCTGCCGATATGATTTGAATGTCCGAAGAAGCGCAAGGCAGCAGGTGCCGGGCAGGCCTGCATGGAACCCTTGTGCCGGCTGAAGATATTTTGAAATGTTTCTGAGTGGCCTTACCCCCGAAGAGGGTGACGTATCCCGTTGCCTATGCACGAAAAGGGCAACTAAGGAAATTTTCTGCAGCGCCGCACACGGCCGCTTATCCGTTTTCGCAAAAAGCGACGCCGTGACAAGTCCGGCCCCGTCATAGATTTTCTCATGCAATATCCGGGTCAACAGGAAAGAGGTTTTGTCTCTTGGGACCTACACGACGACTCAGGAACCTGGTTGACCGCCTGAATCGGCAAGGAGCTTTTCCACCAGGCCGTCGTCGAAAGAGCCAAAGAGACCGAGCAAGGTGTCAGGACGAGGGAGTAAGACCCAGTCACCCTCATAGGGGTCTTGAATTTGATAGAGGGTGAGACCACCCTTTTCGATCATGTCGTAAGGGGTGTCGGAACCCTCAAAGAACTCCCGAAAGGCGGTTACCAGCCGTGAAATCTCATCGGCGTTCTGGGTGAAGAGAGCGACCTGAACCCTCTTCCCCTGAATCCGGTATTCCCGTTCGATTACGTTGTTGGCAAAGTCCAGGCCCCGGTAGGCTTCCTTGATGTATCGCGTTCCCGCGACCTGACCCAGGTCGGGCAGTTGGGAGAAGAGGGCAAAGGGATCAAAGGTGGCGCCGATATTTCCGTCGATGGCTTCAGCAAAGCGCTCCATAGGAACCCGGTCGTTGGATCGGCTGATCTTGACGTAGTAGGGGCCCTTGATGAAGCCGAGACCCTGGTCCGTTTTGAAGCCCATGGTCCCGGCGCCCATATCTTCCTGGTTATCACCAGCCTCATCGGTGAAGAGGCCGAAGGCCTGAATACCGTTTCCCATATCATAGATGTCCACGGCCACGTCGGGCTGGTCGGGGTTGCCTCCTTCCCTGACGTATTCGCCCACTGTCAATCCCGCAAAGCCTGCGGAGATAAAGTATTCCGCATGGCCATTTACATACTCATAGAGAGTCTCTTTCGTAAATCTTCGCAGTTGACCGCTTCGGCTGTATCCATCCACCTGGGAGGGGAAAAAGGACGTTTCATTTGCCGAGCCGTACTCCGACGGGTTGAACTGGAGCAGAGCCGCATCGTAGCGCTGGCCTTCAACGTACAAAACCGCGGCGATGACAGGGAGTAGAGCCAGGAGCAGGAGTCGATTGAGTCTTGTCGTCACCATTTAGACCGTAAAGCTGAGTGTTTCATGGGCTTCCAGGAGGAGTGCCCTCAGCGGGAGACCGTAAGGGCAGAGACCGGCGCAGAAGACCTCCTCACAGGTGACGCAGGCGGCGGCATCGCCCTGGAGTGCGCCGTAAGATGTCATGGCCCGCTTCTCCATGCCGTAGTCCTTGAAATACATTTGGTACCGGAGGGTTTTTGCCATTTCCACCCCCTTGGGACACTTCGAGCCGCATCGGCTGCAGGCCATCCAGGCGCTGCAGACGGAGCTGGAG
>CAYUBU010000370.1:0-8993 GCA_964443105.1 uncultured Nitrospirota bacterium | reverse complement strand
TTTGGCCCTCCAGATTCCCCTCCCATGTGGGGGCATGAGGGTCCTCAAAATCCGCCATGAAGGCGTTGGCGCCGGAGTTTAAAGCGTTGATCACCATCTTGCGATCCACGGGCCCCGTGATTTCCACACGGCGATCCTGGAGATCGTCGGGAATCGGTGCTGCCCGCCAGTCGCCCTCACGGATTTCCCGGGTTTCCGGGAGGAAATCGGGCAGCGTCCCACCATCGATTCGAGACTGGACCTCTTTGCGCCGCTCCAGTAATTCCACCCGGCGCGGTCCAAACTCCCGGGCAAGATCCCGCACGAATCCCAGGGCTTCGGGAGTCAGAATCTCGGAAAATGGCTGGGTGACGGTACCGGTAATTTCAACCCCATCTACACTCTGTATGCTCTCAGTCATGGCAAATCCTCTCTTAACAATCCGGTTCGGCAGAACAGCCCAAAGGCGGGCCGCTCACTCGGGGAGCGGTTCAACGCCTGCTTGGGCCGGTTTCGGCATCTCTCTCTCCTTGCCATTGCGTTCATAAGGAAAAATATGGGTAAAGTCACCGGCCTCGATCGCCGCCTGTCGCTGCTGCCAGAACTCAACGCTGAATATGTCGCCGTGGTATTCCATAAAGAGATCGAGCAGCGGTTTGGGCAGCCCCGTGAACCGCCGAAACTCCTCGGGGAAAATGTCGTTTTCTCCCACGTAGAACCAGGGCTCGTCGGAAAGTTCGTCGTCATAGTTGGAAGACTCGGGCAGTGCCCGGAAATTGCAGCTGGTCAGGGGACACAACTCATCGTAGTCATAAAACACGACCCGGCCGTGACGGGTTACCCCGAAATTCTTGAGCAGAATGTCTCCGGGAAAGATGTTGCTCACCGCCAGATCTTTGATGGCCGTGCCGTAGTCCATAATCACCCGTCTGACGGCTTCGCCCTCGGCTTCTTCCAGATAGAGGTTCAATGGCGTCACGCGGCGTTCCACATAGGCGAAGTCAATGATAACCTGCCCATCCTCGATGATCACCGTGTTTGCCGCCTCCCGGGCGAGCTCATCGAGCAGCTCCGGCGAAAAACGGGACTGGTCAAAGATCAGATGCTCAAAAGCCTGGGCATCCACCAGTCGCCCGGCCCGGTCATTCCGGAATACCAATTCGTAGTTTTCCACCACATTCCGGCGGCTGACCTTTTTCGGCATGGCAAAACGGTCCCGGATCAACTTGAGGACCAGATCGTCCCGGGCCATGTTGAAGACGATCATCACCATGCCGGGCACACCTCTTGAAATCTCGAAACGGTCATCGGGACAGCTCTCCAGATGATCGAGCAGCTCCCGGTAGAGTACCGTTTTGCCGTGCTTGTTGAAACCGGTGGAGATATAAAGCTCTGACAAACGCTTGCGCGGCAGAATCGATTTGAGAAACTGAACCAGATCGTAGGGCCGCTTGACCTCCACATGGAAATAGGATCGGGTGAAACTGAAGAGGATACTGATCTTGTCTTCTTCCAGAAGCACACCGTCGGCCTTGATCCCTTCCGGGGTATTCAGCAGCGCGATGGCCAGAGGGATCATGACAGATCCGGCGTACAGGCGCCCCACCATGTAGGCACCCATCCCGCGGTAGAAGACGCGGTCCACCATTTCAGCCCGTTCAATCCCTCCCGTCAACTCCATCCGTTCAAGATGGGCATCGATCTCACCGGCCACCCATCTTGCGTCATGGTCGGCGTCTTGAAAGGAGTCCATGTTGGGATAACGGAAAAAAATATTCTCGATCAGAGCCCGGGTCGAGGAAAACCCCTGGTAGGTTTGAAAGACTTCCGATGCGGCCTGGGTGGGCGGCGATTCAAAGTCGGTGGTGACAAACTCGATATTGGGATCGACCCCCACCGTCGCGAAGACCCGGCGGGTGATGGAATTGAAAAAAGTCTCAGCCAGCTCCCAATCGTCTCGGCCGCCGATGGAAGCGGAATAGACCGCCTTGATCCCCGTCCAGACCAGCTTGTCGTGGATACGGGTCTCCAGTAGACGGCGAATATCGGCCTCGGCCCGATCAACCACTTTTTTGTACAGGTCGAGTCTTTCGGAGGCATCGGTCCGCATCCCGTGCCACTGGCGCTCCTGAAAACGGACCTTGGCCCGTGCCGTGATCCCTTCAAATTCGCTGCGATAGGTATTAAAGGCCTCCTGCAGGGTACCGGCCCCCAGGCTGGCTAATCGACTGTCGGTGAGTTTTTCACTCATGATGGTCAGAAGGCATGTCAGCTGGGTGTTGACGTGGCCATGACACCCCTGTTCCTGGAGGTTTCATGGCCCCACTCACGTCAAACTCTGTGGGCGTCTTCAAGAGACTGCATCACCAGTTATGCCTCATCGCCTCCTCTTCAAATGAAACGGCCGTGCGCTTTTCAGCGCAAATCAGAGCTTACACAAATGGATACCGAATAACCGGTATCATGTCAAATGATACGGCCTGAAGACTCCCATGGGTACAGGGTAACGGGGCCCGAGGAACACGCGGTAAACCGGCTTTGAGCAGCTGTTACGAATGGGACAACAGGAACGAACCTGGACCTTTATTGTTTACAGACAACCATTTATTGTTTATCCTATAAACATACCGGTTGGTCGCAAGAAAAGAGAATCTACTAGCCCCGAAGGTCTTGTCCCATGAAGAAATTTGCTCTTGTCATGATGGTGGTCGTCGCCTTGATCACGGGATTCCTCTCCTACGACTGGTACAGGAAGACCCATGTGAGCGAAGAAGAAAGAGTCACCTTTGTCTACTCCTGGGCCGATGAAAAGGGACAGGTGAACTTCACCGACCGAGCCCCGCCGGCGGGGGCGAAAATCATCAGCAAAATCGAAACTCTCAAACCACTGGAAGAGCCGATCATCCGTCAGATCACCGAGGGTGTTCCTCGATTTTTCCAGCGCACCACAACAGGCTTCGCATCTATGAGCCCCCCGAGTGTGGAAGGGCTCAAAGACACCTTCAGCGGATCAAAGGAGCAAGAGGGACCGGCGAGGTCGATCAGCAGCCCGAAGCGGCAAAACAAGCCCCTCTCACGAAGCCGGAAATCGTGACGGAAGCGAAGATAGTAAACCGGTTCGGTTTACAGGCCAATTTCACCTTCTCTCACCAAACAGCTGGCATCGAAACACTAATCACGCCATCGCTCCCGTGAATCATCTCCATCCCTGTCAGTATTGCTGACACCCTATAGATCTGAAACGCCCCCGTCAAGGATCTCGTTGGCCATGCTCTACCATCCGTATCAACTCAGCAGCGGGTCGTCGTCCCGGACCAGCTGGTAGAAGAGGCCCCATCCGCCGGGACCGGCGTGAACCCCGATGACGCCGGTGGGTGTTCCCCGAATCATCTCGATCACCTGGCACCGGGAGTTGAGCCATTCCGTGACTTTGTCCAACTGGCTGGAATGACCGATTTCAACCATACCGATGCGAACCCGGGATCCCTCAGGGAGCCGTTGAGCGAGGAGAGAGGTGACCTTTTTCAAAGCGTCTTCCGATCCGCGGCCCTTGGCCAGAGGGACCACGTTTCCGTCCTCGAAGCCGAGGATCGGCTGAAACCCGAAAAGCTTTCCGATCATCGACTGGGCGGCGCCGATGCGACCTCCCCTTCGGAGGTAATCGAGGGTCGTGAGGGAAAAAAGAAGCCCCGAGTCGGACCGCCACTGCTTAAGGCAGGCAAGAATTTCATCCATGGGAACACCCCGGCCGGCGAGACGGGCGGCGTTGAGGGTCATGAGACCGTGGCCCAGACTTGCACTGCCGGTGTCGAAAACTTCGACCCTGGGATGCTCCGCCAGCCTGGCGGCACTCTGGGCCGAGCGAAAGGTGCCGGAAAGACGGGAACTCACCGTCATGACCAGGGCCTCCCGATCGCGGCGGATCCGGTCCAGGGCATCCACAAATTCCCGTGCCGGCGGCTGACTGGTGGTGGGGTGCTGAGGGTCGCTTTCAAGACGTCGGTAGAAGTCCTCACTGGAGAGGTCGACCTGATCACGAAAAACCTCATCACCGAACATGATCTGGAGCGGCGCGCTTTCAATCCCCATTTCCCGGCGAATGTCGGCCGGAAGATCGGCGGTGGAATCGCAGAGTACGGCCACGGTGGCCGGCTGTTGATCCAAAGGAATCAGAGGGGTGATCTGGACGGTACCGAATTCTTTCTGCTGCCGCCACATGTCATCGGCCTTGAACTCCTGGACGACACCGAGCTGGGCGGCCATCTTCATCACCATGTCGGGACGGTTGGTGTGAACATGAAGTTTGAAAACAGAACCGGTGGATGCCACCGACAGGCAGCTTCCCATCGGCCTGAACCGACGGCGCAGCTTGCCGGTATCAAAGTTCTTACCCCGAACCACAAGTTCGGTGCAGAAACGCTCCGCGGAGGCCTCTCCTCCGGCAATCACATTGTGCTCCACTTTCCCGTGAAGCGCTGGCTCGTCATAGACAGGTATCGGTTCGCCCCGCAGGGCACGACGGGCTCCCTTGAGAAAGTCGAGATACCCCTGGGCTCCCGCGTCTACCACTTTGGCTTCCCGGAGCACCGCCAGCTGTTCCGGGGTTCGCGCGAGGGCGATCTTGGCGGACTCCACCATCTCGTCCATGAGCCTGAGAAAATCACATCCCCCATCGGCCACTTTGCGGGCATGCTCCCCGACGCCGCGCATCACGGTGAGAATGGTCCCTTCCACCGGATCCTCCAGGGCGTCATAAACGGAATGGGTTGCCCGACCCAGGGCCTGAGCCAGCTGCTTCGGATTGACCTGGCCGAGAGAGCCGAAAGCCTGTGAAAGCCCCTGAAACCAGTGGGCCAGAATCATCCCGCTGTTCCCCTTGGCCCCCATGATGCTCGCCTCGGCAGCCACTTTGCTTATGCACGAAATGTCCGGGTCCTCCGAGTCCCGAACCGCCGCTGCCGTGGCCGACAGGGAGAGGGCCATGTTGGTCCCCGTATCGCCGTCGGGGACAGGGAAGACATTAATCTCGTTGATATATTCCCGATTGTGGCGCACCCAGTCCGCCCCGGCTACAAGGGCATCGCGATAACCTTTGCCGTTCATGTAATCTATAGGCATGGCAGCTCTCCCTTGAAGACTCTCGGGTTGCTGGAACACGCAACCTCAATCAGTTTAAAACGAGAGGTTGTCTGAAAATATACCAGTAAGCTATTGAAATGTCCACGCAATTGCCAAGCGTCACCGCCCACCGTCCGGAGCGTTCACAAGCCCGGGCGCAGCTATTCGTGGTGCAAATGGCCAGGGATACTCGCACATTAAGGCCATCTTGAGCGAAAACAAAGATGTAAATCGCAGGCCATAGTTTGTCGGGGTGGTAAGAGTGCAACAGGGTAAGAGAATAATCTAGCCCGGATATTGCATGAGTGGTCGTCATGAGAGTATGAAGAGTGATTATGAATCCTTAAAAGGGGCCTGACCCCTTTTCGCTCGTGCGTGTCAGGTTCTCCCTCTCTGCTCCCGACCGATGAGGTAGAGGTTGCGGGTATAGATGAGAAGGCCTGTGGACTGGCCGGCGATGAAGACGATGTCTTTCCGGATGAGAGCGTATATCAGCAGAAGGGTACTCCCCCCAAGGCTGAAATACCAGAAAGCAAGGGGGATGACACTGCGGCGGTGTTTCTCCGAAGAGATCCACTGGACGAAAAATCGCATGAAAAACAGTGCCTGGCCGGAAAAACCGAGGGCCAGAATGGCGGTTTCACTTTTCAACATGGCTCTCCCTGATTTTAAGTTGAATTTTCTTTCTCATCATCCACCGCATCACAAAGACATCGAAGAATCCCTCGATTCCCCGATGAAGATTACCGTACTTGGATACGCCGTGGAGCCGGGGTCGGTGATTGACCTTAACCTCCATGACCCGGGCCCCCTCGAGGCGCATGAGGGTCGGCAGAAAACGGTGCAGCCCCTTGAATAATTTGATTCGCCGGACCATGGGGCCGTTCATGATCTTGAGCGAGCAGCCCGTATCCCGAATGGCATCACCGGTGACCAGATTCCTGAAGGCGTTCCCGATGCGGCCGGCAACTTTCTTCCCGAAACTGTCCTGCCGGTCTTGCCGCCAACCTGTCACCATATCATACTCACCGTAGTATGCCAGCATGCCGGGAATGTCGGTGGGATCGTTCTGCAGGTCACCGTCCATGGTAATGATGATATCTCCTGAAGCATACTGGAACCCGGCGGACAGGGCGGCCGACTGTCCCGTGTTGCAAGCCAGGGAGATGTATCGGACTCTCGCATCCTCCTCGGCCAGCCCCTTGATGGCGGTCAGGCTTCCATCGATACTGCCGTCGTCCACCAGAAGAATCTCATAGGCGTGCCCCATCTGACCGGCGGCCTCGGTAATCTCGCGATAGAGGGGCTCAAGGTTCTTCTCTTCGTTGAATACGGGGATGACGAAGGATATTTGCGTTTGGGGCACCGGCTTCGCGCCGTCGGTCTGGGCCTGGTCTCTCATTGCAGCCCTGCAAGGTTAGAGGGGTCGTCCTTCATGGGAGCGGTTTTGTCGACCATTTCAAAGACCCTCTTCCCGGCCCGGATATTGCGTGAGTGATCGTCATGAGAGCGGGTGCCAGGCAGGCCTGCCTGATACCTTTATTCAATCAAACCGCGGCATTCGGCTTCAGCGAAACGGCTTGAAATAGACCACGCCGAGAGGCGGGAGCACGATCTCCATAGAGCAGGGCTTGCCGTGCCACGGTATCGGCTCCGAGTGGACGCCGCCGCCGTTTCCCAGGTCGTTGCCGCCATAGAAACTGGACTCACTGTTGATGATCTCGCCGTAATAGGCGTGTTCCGGCACGCCCACCCGGTAAGACCATCGGGGCACAGGCGTGAAGTTGCACACCACCACCATGTGATCATGCCAATCCCGGCCGTGACGAATAAAGGAGACGGTGCTGTTATCGGCATCGCGGAAATCGATCCATTCAAATCCCTGGTGCTCAAAGTCGATCTGGTGGAGGGCCGGTTCCCGGACGTAGACACGGTTCAAGTCCTGGACAAATTGCTGCAGCCGCTTATGTTCCCGAAAGCCGGTGAGGTGCCAGTCCAGACTCTCATCCTCGTTCCATTCCTTCCACTGGCCGAACTCGCCCCCCATAAAGAGAAGCTTTTTGCCGGGATGGGCGTACATGAATGCGTAATAGAGCCTGAGGTTGGCCATCTTCTCCCAGACGTCGCCGGGCATCTTGCTGAGCATGGACCGCTTGCCGTGGACCACCTCATCGTGAGAAAGAACGAGCACGAAGTTCTCGTTGAAGGCGTAGAGGAGACCAAAGGTCAGGTTGTTTTGGTGGTACCTCCGATGGACGGGGTCCTTGGAAAGATAATTGAGGGTGTCGTGCATCCATCCCATATTCCACTTCAGATCGAAGCCGAGACCACCCAAATAGACCGGCCTCGATACGGCGGGCCAAGCCGTCGACTCCTCGGCGATGGTGAGGATGCCCGGATAATACTGGTGAATCACCTCATTAAACTTCTTCAGAAAATCGATGGCCTCCAGATTCTCATTCCCGCCGTAAGCGTTTGGAACCCACTCGCCGGGCTGACGGGAATAATCGAGATAGATCATGGAGGCCACGGCATCGACCCTCAGACCGTCGATATGGTATTTCTCGCACCAGAAAAGGGCATTGGAAATCAGAAAGTTTCTGACCTCGTTGCGGCCGTAATTGAAGATCAGCGTGCCCCAGTCACGGTGCTCCCCCATGCGGGGATCGGCGTGTTCGTAAAGGCACGTTCCGTCAAAGAAACCGAGACCGTGGCCATCCTTGGGGAAATGAGCGGGCACCCAGTCGAGGATCACCCCAATACCGTGCTGATGGCACTGGTCGACAAAAACCATGAAATCCTCAGGCGACCCGTGTCGGCTGGTGGGAGCGAAGTAACCGATCGCTTGATATCCCCAGGAGGCATCCAGGGGGTGTTCCGTCACAGGAAGAAGTTCAATATGGGTGTAGCCCATCTCCTGGACATAGGGAATCAGGGTCTCGGCCAGTTCCCGGTAGGTGAGGAAGCGGTTCCCCTCTTCCGGGACCCTGCGCCATGAACCGAGATGGACTTCATAAATGGAGACCGGCGAATCGAGCCAGTTGACCTGGGGCCGGTTGCCCATCCAGTCTTCGTCCTGCCATTCGTGCCGGTTGATGTCGCAGACGATGGAAGCGCTCTTGGGTCTGAGTTCAAATTGAAAGCCGTAGGGATCGGACTTAACAGACTCCCGGTCGTCATATTTGGATCGGATGGAGAACTTGTAAATCTCCCCTTCCTTAAGACCGGGGACAAAAATTTCCCAGATGCCTGAAGCCCGGAGAAAGCGCATGGGATGTCTCCGTTTGTCCCACCGGTTGAAGTCCCCCATAACGCTGACGCAGGACGCATTGGGCGCCCAAACGGCGAAATGGACTCCCGTCACGCCATTGATCTTGATGGTATGGGCGCCGAGCTTGTTATATTTCTCGTAATGACTCCCTTCACCGATCAGGTGGAGATCATAATCTGTGAGGACCGGTCCAAAGGCGTAGGGATCGCGAAACTCGATTTCCACCCCCTGGTCCGTTTTGGTTCTCAGCCGATAGTCAAAGAGCGCCTTCCCGGTGATGCTTGCCATAAAGAAACCGTGGCCTTCGACTTTCACCATGGGATGGCGGGTGCCCCTCACCTCTTCTACAACCCATGCTTTGTCTGCCTCCGGGAGGAAGGCCCTGACCTCAACCGCCTGGTACGGTCCCGCACCGCGCAAATGCATGCCCAAAATGGAAAAAGGATCCCCATGACGGCCCTCGGTAATCAGGGCCAACTCTTCTTTCCACCCAAACTGCGGGGGGCTCACAGGTTCCGGCATGGCGGATATCCTCCCCTTCAGGCAGCGTGCTTGGCCCGGATATTGCGTGAATAAATCTATTACGAGGCCGCATACGGCAGCTTATCCGGCCTCTCATGACGAT
>CAYUBU010000369.1:0-7129 GCA_964443105.1 uncultured Nitrospirota bacterium | reverse complement strand
CTGCTTCATGGCCAATCTTCTCTACAAGTTCGGTGCTGAACCGCGGCTCGGAAGAACCTTAGGGATGCCCGGTGTTCCCGCTACTGTCACGGCCAACAAACCCGGTGCTGCACCAAACCCTACTGGATCCCGCTAGATGTGATTTTTCCTCCGGAACTGACGGGGACGATGGAGCCCTGCCCGGGGGCCGCAGCGATCGCGCCTCGAATTATCCTTTTCGTCAATGATCTGAGTCAAAATTTTAGGTGTTGATTTTTGCCTTTTACGTTGTTAAATTAGGCTTCATCCGAAAATCATGACCGTAGATATTTAGCTGGGGGAGGCTTGAATGGAACCGCCCGACGTTTCATCGCACCTTTGAAACGAGAGGCGGTTTTTTTGTGCCTGCCTTGGGGCACCGGTCAGGCCGACAGGGAAGGCTGGGAATCCCATTGCAGTCTGTTGATTTCTTTTCGGGCCTGTAGAGGTTTTTTTGGTGTCGGGATAACCCTATCATAAGGAGATGATCATGGGCAGGTACGACGAAATGTTTCAAAGAAGTATCCAAGACCCGGAAGGTTTCTGGGGAGAGGCCGCAGCGTCTTTATCATGGTACAAGAAATGGGACAAGGTGCTGGATGATTCCAGGGCCCCCTTTTACCGCTGGTTTGTGGGCGGGGAATTGAACACCTGTTACAACGCCCTGGACCGCCACGTTGAAGGGGGACGGGGGGATCAGGTGGCCGTCATCTATGACAGCCCTGTAACCGATCAGAAGAAGTCATTCACCTATCGGGAACTGACCGATCAGACGGCCCGTTTCGCTGGAGGCCTGAAGAGCCTGGGGGTAGGGAAGGGTGATACGGTGGTCATTTACATGCCCATGGTTCCCGAGGCCGTGGTGGCCATGCTGGCCTGTGCACGTCTGGGGGCGATCCACTCGGTGGTCTTCGGGGGCTTTGCCCCTAACGAGTTGGCCATCCGCATCGACGATGCGAAACCCAAAGCGATCGTTTCGGCCTCCTGCGGTATAGAGGTGAAACGGGTCATTGAATACAAGCCGCTGCTCGACAAGGCAATCGAACTGGCCAAAAGCAAGCCGCAGCACACCGTGATCCTCCAGAGACCCCAGGCCAAGGCTACCCTCAAGCCCGGTCGTGATCATGACTGGGACGAATTGATGAGCGGGGCTAAACCTGCAGCGTGCGTGCCGGTCCAGGCGACGGATCCCCTCTACATTCTCTATACCTCCGGGACCACGGGGTTGCCCAAGGGGGTGGTCCGAGACAACGGCGGCCACGCCGTCGCGATGCGGTGGAGCATGGAATATCTCTATGACGTCAAGCCCGGTGATGTCTACTGGGCGGCCTCCGACGTCGGTTGGGTGGTGGGACATTCCTACATCGTCTATGCGCCCCTCATTACCGGCTGCACCACGGTGATTTTCGAAGGCAAGCCTGTGGGAACCCCTGACCCCGGTGCTTTCTGGCGGGTCATTTCGGAACATGACGTGAAGGTTCTCTTTACCGCCCCCACGGCCTTCCGGGCCATCAAACGGGACGATCCCAACGGCGATTATCTGAAGAAATACGATCTCTCCGGATTCAAATACCTCTTTCTCGCCGGCGAGCGCTTGGACCCCGACACCTACCACTGGGCTGCCGATCGTCTCAAGTGCCCCGTGATCGATCACTGGTGGCAAACCGAAACGGGATGGGGCATCACCGCCAACTGCATGGGCATCGAGCCCTTTCCCGTCAAACCGGGCTCCTCGACGAAACCCGTCCCCGGCTATAACATCAAGATACTCGATCCCGAAGGCAGGGAACTGGGGGCCAACCAGGAAGGTCTCGTGGTAGCAAAGCTTCCGCTGCCGCCGGGCACCCTGCCGACCCTATGGCAGTCTGATCAGCGGTTCAAAGAATCCTACGTCGATCCCTTTCCGGGTTATTACTTTACCAGCGACGGCGGCTATATCGACGACGAGGGGTATGTCTTTGTTATGGGGCGGGTCGACGATGTGATCAATGTTGCGGGACACCGTCTCTCCACCGGGTCCATGGAGGAGGTTATCGCCATGCATCCCGACGTGGCCGAGTGTGCCGTGATCGGCGTCGCGGACAACTTGAAAGGACAGCTCCCCCTCGGTTTTGCCGTGCTAAAATCAGGGGTCAATACGGATCACGGAGAGATACAGAAGAGCCTGGTCCAGATGGTCCGCGAACGGGTGGGGCCCGTGGCTTCATTCAAGCAGGTCTCTATCGTGGGCGGGCTGCCCAAGACACGATCAGGGAAAATACTGCGGGGAACCATGCGGAAGATTGCCGACGGGGAACCGTACAAAGCACCCTCCACCATTGACGATCCGTCGATTCTCGGAGAGATTGAAACGGTCTTGAAGGGAATCGGCTACGGGCCCCGGTAGTCCGGAGGCCGCAGACGCTGGTTTGAGGGTGGTGAGAAAGATTGAATTCACAGACTGGAAGCCGGGCTCATGAAGAGCCCGGCTTCTTTTTTTCGTGCACCCGGCAGGTTTGCCAAAGTGACAAATCACTTTTGAAGCGGTATTTTATCACTGACATGGGCTCAATAACTTTCTGCCTAAAGGAGGATGCCATGATAAGGCAAATCTTATGGTTGAGTATGTTCGTACTCTCCGCATTTGCGTCAGCGAGCTGTACAATGGCGCTGTGGAGCAAGCCGGACATTGTGATCGAACAGGCATCGGTGAAGCCCGGTGAGTCAGTCACCAAGAAAGGGACGGCTATCAAACTGATGGGAACACCCCTTCAGGAGGGCGGCGCCTTTACATTGACAGGGTTGACGGATGCGGCAACCATGAAGCCCGTGGACCTTTCGGAATTAAAAGGGGCGGTGCTTTTCGTGAGCGTGGTGCCGTCCATCGATACCAAAGTCTGTGAAGAACAGACCCACTATCTGGGAGAAGAGGGGGACCGGCTTTCTCCGGGAATTACCCGAATCACCGTCAGCCGGGATACCCCCTTTGCGCAGAATCGCTTTGCCAAGGAAGCCAAACTCACAGACATGCGCTACCTCTCGGACTACAAGCAGGGGGACTTCGGGCGGGCCACAGGTCTTCTCATGGATGGTCCCATGCTGCTCGCCCGTTCGGTGATTTTGGTGGATAAAGAGGGGGTTGTCCGATACATACAGGTGGTGCCGGAAATTACCCACCTGCCCGATATGGAGGCCGCTTTCTCCCGGGCGGAAGAACTTCTCAAGGAGAAATAGAGGGCCAGGGTGCCAGGCAGGCCTGCCTGGCACCCCATATTCTGCTCACGCAATATCCGGGCTAGTTCTTCTTCCGGGATCCTCTCAGAAAGAACAACCCGGGAATCAGCATGACCGAAAGCATGGCTAAATCTATCTCACCATGGCTAATGCCGGCAGAACCCATGGCACATCCGCCACCCCCACCGCCTGAGGACCCGCCCACCGCGGGAATTCCCACGGCGCCGGGGTCTACGGCAATGCCATCGCCGTCGTCATCGGTCAGGATGAAGGTGACCTTTCGGCCCTCGATCACGGCATCATCGAGGGAAAAATAGCGGTCCCGCTCATGCTTCCAGTACCGGGCGCCTTCAGGGATATCCTCCGGCGCAATCAGCGTGATCTCGGCACTGCCGAAAGGCGGCAGACCGCTGACGGTGAAATCGATGAACCCCCAGCGAAAGTCGACACCCTCCGGCCTGCCCCTGTCCGACAGACCTGAGGATTCATTGACCGTGGAGCAGGAGATCAGCTGTCCGTCGGAGGTTTTAAGCACCATGCTTCCGGCGTGGTTGTCGGAGGGGAAATGGGTGGTTCTGGGGTCGGCGTAGTCGGGAATGCCGTCATCGTCGGAATAGTCGTCGGAATCGACGTCAGAGTCATCATCGTCACTGCTGTCGTCCCGGTCGTAACCTTCATGGCTGTCGCACATGCCGTCGCGGTCGTAGTCATCATCGGAGCAGTCATCGTCATTATAATCGTCGTCGCTGCTTCCGGCGGCCAGAAACAGGGCGATCATCTGAACTTCGTCATAGGTCAGAAAGTCGAGAAACTGCATCTCATGTTCTTCCCGAATAGCTTCCCGGATTTCGCTCCCCGACTCGCCTCTCACATCCTCCCCTGAGGCGCCGCCCCGGGCGTCATCGCCATGGCACGACGCGCAGTATTGGCCATAGAGTTGGGCACCGTCGAGTTCCCCGATTTGCAAACGACAGCCGTCGCTTTCGTCACAGCTTTCGCCGGCCAGGCAGGGGCCGACGCCGGTCTCACAGCCACCGCTGCTGTTGCACGACTCAGGGCCATTGCAGTAGAGGCCGTCGTCGCAATCTGAATCGCGCAGGCACTGGCTTTGGGAAACGCAGCCGAGCGCAGAATCGCAGCTCTCGCCCTGGCCGCAAGTGAGTGGCGTGCCGGTTTGACACTGACCCCCGGCTCCACAACTTTCCATGCCGTCACACAGGTCTTGGTTGTCGCAGTCGGCATCGGTCTGGCAGCCGCTCTGGCTGCATGACTGACTGTCAGGGCAGAAAAAGCAGTCATCGCCGGCCAGGAAAGCCACTTGTTCAGGTGTGCATAAAGCCGCGTTGGAGCCGCAATTGTAAGAATCGGAATTGGTGTGGCAGGCGGAACAGCTTGGCGCCGTTCCGCAGGTTCCTGCAACGATGCCGGGATAACTGCCCTTGGCCATAGCGTCGGTTGCCCAGGTACCGAGAGCCGCCAAGAGGGCCAAGAGCCAGAAAGTCATTTTGATCTTTTTCATGTCGCTTTCTCCTTCTCATCATTTCAAGTTTCAAACAGGACGCCCTTGCTTCTACCGGTTCACCATATCTTTTTCCCTTCGAAAGAAGTCTCCATCTCCCATGTCTTGCAATGGTTCAATTTTTTCTTATCCAGGTTAATACGATGGGAATGAGACCGACCGGATTCATTATTCCCGTTGCTCCATAGGGTCGCTGAAAAGGTTCAAGATAGGGCGCGAAAATGACGGGTTAGTTGTAGTTGGGAATATAATCCCAAAAAAGGCGGGCTGTCAAGAAAGAAATTTGGGGGGGGGATCCCGAGGGATATTAAGTGAAATTCTTCTCTTTCAACTTTTTGGAGAAAGGGATCGTTTTTTTCTGCAGGACGTCTTGACAATGGGGTAAATGGTGGTAATATTGAGACATTTCTTGATTTATCCCGTAGTTGTGTCCAAGTTGTAGTGCGTAGTGGGTTCAGGCGCCATCTGTATCTCAGGCAATTACCGAAGGATACGACATGATCCCTCAGGGACAAGCGCTGTTTTCTCCGTCCTTCTCGCCTTTTCTCAGCAATTCCTATTATCATAAAAGCCGTCAACATCCTGCCAGCGGGTCTCTTTTGGCCCGTTTGGGGATTTCAAGCTTAACCCAACCATAAAGGGGGTCGGTCTATGGACATTTCAAGGCGTAATTTCCTCAAGGCTTCCGGGGGCGCGGTGGCAGGCACCGTGATCGGGACAATACCCACGGAGGCGGAAGCCCGGGAAAGGGAGAACCGGATCATGGGGGCCAAGGTCACCAAGACGATCTGTCCCTACTGTGCCGTGGGATGCGGCATGCTCGTCCACACCAAGGAAGGCAAGGTGGTGTACGTGGAAGGGGATACCGATCACCCCATCAATCGGGGGACTTTGTGCTCCAAGGGCGCGTCGCTGATTCAGGTGATCGACAATCCCAAGCGGGTTGGCAAGCCGCTTTATCGTGCGCCCGGCGCCTCTGCGTGGAAGGAGGTCGAGTGGGATTGGGCCCTCGACGAGATCGCCCAGCGGATCAAGAAGGCCCGGGATGAGACCTTTGTGACCCGCAATGCCAAGGGACAGGAAGTCAACCGCTGTGACGGCCTTGCCCATGTGGGGAGCGCCGCTCTAGACAATGAAGAGTGCTACGTCTTGCAGAAGTGGCTCCGTTCTCTGGGCCTGGTGTATATCGAACACCAGGCACGCATATGACACTCCGCGACTGTTGCGGCTCTGGCAGAGTCGTTTGGACGCGGTGCCATGACGAATCACTGGATCGACATCCGCAACGCCGATGTCATCCTGATTATGGGCAGCAACGCTGCTGAGAACCATCCCATCTCCTTTAAATGGGTCGCCGAGGCCCAGGAGAAAGGGGCGACTCTAATCAGCGTTGACCCCCGATTTACCCGGACCTCTGCGAAAGCCGATCTCTATGCGCCCATGCGGTCCGGCGCCGATATCGCCTTTATCGCCGGAATGCTTAACTTCATCCTTCAGAACGACCTCTATCACCGGGACTATGTCCGGCTCTACACCAACGGTTCCTTTGTGGTGAATGAAGACTTCCAGATGCCCGGCGCACTGGATGGTATTTTTTCCGGCTACGATGCGGATAAGAGAAAGTACGACAAGAAGGCCTGGGCGTTCCAGAAGGATGAGGACGGCCTAATCAAGAAGGATCCCTCCATGAGTGATCCCTTCTGCGTGCTGCAACTCATGAAGAAACACTTTTCCCGTTACGATCTGGACACGGTTTCCGCTGTCACAGGGACACCGAAGGACCTTCTGGAAAAGGTCTACAAAATCTACGGTTCCACGGGCAAGCCCGACCGGGTGGCTACGGTCATGTATGCCATGGGATGGACCCAGCATACGGTAGGGACGCAGAATATCCGGGCCATGGCGATGGTGCAGCTCCTTCTCGGGAACATCGGCCGGGCCGGCGGCGGCGTCAACGCCCTGCGAGGGGAGAGCAACGTCCAGGGTTCCACCGACCACTGCCTCCTCTTCCACATTCTGCCCGGCTATTTGAAGACGCCCAGGGCCTCCAATGCGACGCTCCAGGCGTACAACGACAAGTATACGCCGAAGACCAATGAGCCTCGAAGTGCCAACTGGTGGGCGAACTACCCGAAATACTCGGTGAGTCTGCTCAAAGCCCATTACGGGGCTAGTGCCACGGCGGCAAACGACTTCGGCTACAGCTGGCTCCCCAAGCTCGACGACGGTCAGAACGCTTCCTGGCTGATGATCTTCGACGAAATGCTGAAAGGCAAGTTCAAGGGATTTTTCGCCTGGGGGCAGAATCCGACCTGCTCGGGATCCAATGCCACCAAGGTCCGCAAGGCCCTTGAAAAGGTGGACTGGATGGTCAATGTC
>CAYUBU010000368.1:0-4862 GCA_964443105.1 uncultured Nitrospirota bacterium | reverse complement strand
TCCTGCGATGTTCTCGTGACACCCACCCCGCCGACCACCGCTTTTGGAATCGGGGAGAAGACCGCGGACCCCCTGCAGATGTACTTGACAGATATATTTACCACGTCCGTCAATCTGGCGGGCATTCCCGGGATATCGATCCCCTGCGGTTTTGATGACGCCGGTCTTCCCATCGGTCTTCAGATTCTGGGAAAACATTTTGATGAAGAAGCGATTCTCAAGGCGGCCTTCGGTTACGAGCAGCGGACCGACTGGCACCGGAGGCGGCCCGCACTGTAGGAACGATGGAGCACCCTTTGGGCCCCGCATGAAGAGAGCGGGAAAGAGAGCTGATGGAATATGAAAGCGTGATCGGGCTGGAGGTTCATGCCCAGCTCAAGACCCGATCCAAAATATTTTGCGGGTGCAGCACCGCCTTCGGCGCCGACCCGAATCGGCACACCTGTCCCGTCTGCCTCGGGCTGCCGGGGGTCTTGCCGGTCCTGAACCGGGAGGTGGTGACCTTTACCATCCGCACCGCTCTCGCCCTGCAGTGCCGCATCAATCCAGTTTCCCGCTTTGCCCGTAAGAATTACTTCTACCCTGACCTTCCCAAGGGGTACCAGATCTCCCAGTATGAGCTCCCCATTGCCGAGCATGGTAACCTTAACGTCGATGTCTCGGGCCAGGAGAAGTCCATCGGCATCACTCGGATCCACATGGAGGAAGATGCCGGAAAGAACGTCCACGGTGAGAAAGGTGATCCCAGCAGCTATGTCGATCTCAATCGCACCGGCGTGCCCCTCATGGAAATTGTCAGCGAACCCGATTTGCGAACGCCTGAAGAGGCTGGCGCCTACATGAGAAAACTGCGGACCATTCTCCGTTATCTCGATGTGTGTGATGGCAACATGGAAGAAGGATCGCTCCGGTGCGACGCGAATATCTCGCTCCGGCCTGTGGGGCAGGAGGCCCTGGGGGTCAAAGCGGAGCTGAAGAACATGAACTCCTTCAAAAATGTGGAGAAGGCCCTGGAATATGAAATCAAGCGGCAGGAGCAGCGTTTACGGGACGGCGGATTGATCGTTCAGGAGTCGCGGCTCTGGGATGCCGACCGGGGGGTGACCCAGTCCATGCGGGGGAAAGAGGAGGCCCACGACTACCGCTATTTCCCCGATCCCGATCTTGTCCCCCTTCAGGTGGACGAAGCCTGGATAGATTCGGTGCGGTCCTCCCTTCCGGAACTCCCCGATGCCAAGGCGGGCCGCTTCATCACGGAATACGATCTGCCCCCATACGACGCGGAAGTTCTGACGGCCTCCCGGGAGTTGGCCGACTACTTCGAGGCCTGCAACGCCATTGCCCGCTCGCCCAAGGCGGTGTCCAACTGGGTCATGGGCGAAATTCTGCGGGAATGCAAAGGGGATGACCGGGGTTTGACGGGCTGTCCCGTGACGCCCGCCATGCTGGCCGAAATGATCGGCATGATCGAAAAAGGGACCATCAGCGGCAAGATCGCCAAGACGGTATTCGATGCCATGGTGGCAAGCGGCAAGCCGGCGGCGGTGATCGTCAAGGAACAGAACCTGGTTCAGGTGACCGACGAGGGAGAGATCGAGGCCCTTGTGGAACGGATCCTGGCCGACAACCCCGGCCAGGTGGAACAGTACCGCCAAGGAAAGGAGAAGGTCTTCGGATTCTTCGTGGGTCAGGTCATGAAGGCCTCCAGGGGGAAGGCCAATCCCGGCGTCGTCAACAAACTCCTGAAAGAGAAACTGTGAATCGGTGTCCAGAGAGCCTGCCCGAAATTTTCAATCCCCTTCTCAGTTTTACGGCGGTGAGCCGCCAAGGCGGTTCTCCACGGATACCCCGGCGTACCTGACGGAGCGAGATGTTTGCCGTTCCCCGCAGACCTCCCTCATGGACCACCCATCCAGTCTCAGAACGGCGCGCCGGCTCCCAGGTTGGCGAATGTTCATCTGGGCCTGCTTCCTGCTGCTCATCCTCCCCATTTCTTCCTCTCAGGGGTCGCAGCCCCCGGAAATCATTGAAACGGAGCATTTCAAGATCCGCTTTTCCCAGAAAGACCGGCGTCTGGCGGAAGAGCTTTCCCGGGTCTGCGAGGCGATCTATGATGCCATCGTCGCCGATGTGGGGGTCCCCCCCCGGCCCGGGGTCGAGGTGGTGATCGCCCGCACCCATGAAGCGTTTCTTGAGAGCCAGCCCCATCGCATGAAAGCGCCCGACTGGGCCGCCGGGCTCGCCTATCCCGATCGGAATCTGATGATACTCAAGGCGCCGGCCGCCGCGCGCTACGGCACCATCGATCCCTTCCGAACCTTCCGACACGAACTGGCCCATCTCGTACTCCACCAGGCCCTCTCCGGTGTTTCCATCCCCCGGTGGCTCGATGAAGGTCTCGCCATGTACGAGGCGGGGGAATGGACTTTCCGGACCACCGCGGTGATCTCCACCACGACCCTCAAGCAGAACTATATCCCCATGGGCAATTTGCGAAACAGATTTCCCGCCGACCTGGCTACGGCGGAGCGGGCCTATGCCCAGAGCTTCTCCATGGTGGCCTACCTTTTTAACCACTTCGGCCGGGAGCGTTTCCGGGACTTCGTCATTCATATCAAGCGGGGGCGGACACTGAGTCAGAGCTCCCAGGAGGCCTTCGGACTCACCTTCTACGACTTAGAGACCGGTTGGCACCGCTATCTTCGGCTCCGCTATACCTGGGTACCGGTGGTGACCTCGTCGGCGGCGCTCTGGTGCCTGGTTACCCTCGTCTTCCTCTATGTCTACGTGCGTAAGACCCGGCGGGCCAGGGAAAAAATCATGGAGTGGGAGCTGGAAGAGATGTGGGAGGAGGGCCGGCCGTCTGGGGGCCGCTCGAAATTCCTGTCTGACTTTCCTGAGGAAGACGACCCCTACTAAAAGGCCCTACAGGGGGCGAAGTCCCGCGAGCTCGGCGATCAGTTTCTTTACCCCGCCGCTACTGAATCGGACCGTCACCTTGCGGCCCTTGTCGGTCGGTACCGAGGCGGTGATCGTGCCCGTCCCCCACAGGGGGTGGTGGACCCGGCTTTGAACCCCGAAGAGCCCCGGTTTTTGGGTCGATGTTCGAGGCCGGCTCACGGCTGCCCGAGCCCCTTTGTGCTGCCGCGCCAGGGGGATCGACCGCTGGACGAGTTCTCCGGGAATCTCTCCGATGAACCGGGAGGCGACGGAGGCGCGGTAGGAACCGTATATTCTCCGGGATTCCGCCGACGTGAGAAAGAGCCGCTCCATGGCCCGGGTCATGCCGACATAGCAGAGGCGGCGCTCCTCTTCCAGGCCCGCTTCCGAGCGGAGGCTGTTGGCGTGGGGGAAGATCCCCTCCTCCAGCCCGGTGACAAAGACCACAGGAAACTCAAGCCCCTTGGCGCTGTGGAGGGTCATGAGGGTGACCGCCCCCTCGAACTTGTCGGTTGTGTCCGTTGCCGTGACCAGAGAGACCTCCTCCAGAAAGGCAGCGAGGCTCTTGTCTTCGGCCCGCTCCTCGAACTCTTTCAGAGCCGAGAAGAGCTCCTCGATGTTTTCCTCCCGGGTTCTGTCGGTGGGGTCGTGAGACTCCCGGAGCCGCCGGGTGTAGCCGATCTCTTCATCGATGGTTGCCAGAAGGGCCGAGGGGGCGAGGGCCTCTTTCTGGTTCAGAAGGTCTTTGATCAGCCTCACGAAGGCCCCCAGGGTTCGGCGGGAACGGGTGGCCAGAATCTCCGTGTCCAAAATCTCTTCCAGGGCCCGAAGCAGCGGGATCCCCTGATCCAGGGCGAAGGCTTCCACCCGCTGTAGGGTGGTGGCGCCGATCCCTCTCGCCGGGACATTGAGGATCCGCCGCAAACTGACGGCGTCCCGGGGGTTGGCCAGGACCCGAAGATAGCCGAGAAGATCGCGGACTTCCTTCCGCTCATAAAATCGGAAACCGCCGACCACCCGGAACGGAAGGTCGCTCCGCCGCAGCGCCTCTTCCAAAACACGGGACTGGGCATTGGTCCTGTAGAAAACCGCCATTTCCGAGAGCTTCCTCCCCTGACTCCGCAATTCCTTTATGTTCCGGGCGACATACTCTGCCTCCTCCACTTCGTCCACCGCGGCCCGGTATTCCAGCAGTTCGCCGCTTCGGTTCCGGGTCCAGAGCTTCTTCGGTTCCCTGCGGCTGTTCTTTTCCACCACGTGCCAGGCGGCGTCGAGGATGGTCTGGGTCGAACGGTAGTTCTGCTCCAGATGAATCACCTTGAGGTCTGCGTGGTCTTTCCGGAAGGAGAGAATATTGCCGATGTCCGCGCCCCGCCAGCTGTAGATGCCCTGATCGTCGTCGCCGACGACACAGATGTTGCCGTGGTTCTTGGTGAGGATCTGGATCAGACGGTACTGGGCGTGATTGGTATCCTGGTATTCATCCACCAGGATATGGCGGAATCGCTCCTGGTAGACGGCCGCGGCCTCCGGCGACCTCTGGAAAAGGCGGACCGTGAGAAAGAGGAGGTCGTCAAAGTCGAGGGCGTTGTTCTCCCTGAGCCGCCGCTGATAAAGTTCGTACACCAGTGCCGCCTTGGCCTCGATACCGAACTTCTGGGCCGACGCGGCGTATTCTTCCGGGCCGAGCAGGCAGTTTTTGGCGTGGCTGATTCGCCCGTGTATGGCCTCGGGGGAGTAAACTTTCTGAGCGATATTGATTTGATCCATGCATTGCCGGATAAGCGATTTCTGGTCCTGGCTGTCGTAAATGATGAAGTTGGCACCGTAGCTTAAGTGGTCGGTCTGTTCCCGCAGGATGCGGGCGCAGGCCGAGTGGAAGGTACTGATCCAGAGACCCCGGCAGCTCCGGTTCAGGAGGC
>CAYUBU010000367.1:0-7710 GCA_964443105.1 uncultured Nitrospirota bacterium | reverse complement strand
AATAGCTGTTGAAGAGATAACGGTACTTCTCGTGGAAGACGCGATAAGTGTCGGCAAAGGGGGCCAGGACGAATTCCTCGAAGAACCAGCTCGTATGGGCCAGATGCCATTTGGGCGGGCTCACATCGGCCACGGGTTGGGCCACATGATCTTCGGTGGTCAGCGGGGCACAGAGGGCCTCGCTGTATCGGCGCACCTGGAAGTATTTTTCCAAAAGCTGCGGTGAGGGTTCTCCGATTTGTGCTTGCGCTGGCCCTGCTTCTTCCGGTTGTGCTTGCGCCCGCGCTTGGTTTTTCATTGCCATAACCCCTGCCTGCCTGAAAGAAGGATAGAGGGCGCCATAACTCCACAGATCTTAGCTCCTTCCTGGCCGCGCCTCGTTCTGTCTGGTTCTGCCGCTCTGTATGTGAATTTATGTTTGACCCTTGGTCAAGGATAATATCACGTTTCACAGAATTCGCCACCGTCCCGCCGGAAGTCAGGAAGCAAAAATGCGGTGACCGGAGGCGGCGCAAACCGTCGATATAACAGCCGCTATTCCCGCGGCGGCTCCTTTTTTCAAGGCCTTCGGCTTTAACGTAGATTTGACAGATCGACAACCTTGTGTAGAATTTTCAAGAAGTAGATTGATCTCATATGGACGACTGCGGGCCCCGGGGGACGCTTTTGGATGACCGTGCGGCGAGTTTATGACTCCATCGTCTCCCTTGTGGCGGAGTGCCGGCCGGCGAAATTCGGAGAGAGCAGGTTATGGAGAAAGACGTTAACACAGCCCATGAAGTCCGGGACGAAGCTGCCGATTCTTTGCTGACCGGAGACTGGATCGAATCCCTGGAGGATGTGGTCGCTCTGAAAGGAAATGAGCGGGCCCGGGATCTCTTGCGGGACCTCCAAATTTATGCACAGCACCGGGGCATTCAGCTGCCGGTAACCTCCCAGACACCCTATGTCAACTCCATCCCGCCGGATCAGGAGAGCCCCTTTCCAGGCGACCGGGCGATTGAGCGGCGCATCAAGAGCCTCGTTCGGTGGAACGCCATGGCCATGGTGGTGAGGGCCAACCGGGAGAACGACGGCATCGGGGGGCATATCTCGACCTACGCGTCCATTGCCACCCTTTATGAGATCGGCTTCAATCACTTCTTTCACGGCCCGGACCATGAGAACGGCGGCGATCTCGTCTATTTCCAAGGCCACGGATCTCCCGGGATCTACGCTCGCGCCTATCTGGAAGGCCGGCTCCAGGCGGAAAATCTGAGCCATTTCCGTCACGAGGTCTGCAGCGATCAGGGGCTCTCCTCCTATCCCCATCCCTGGCTTATGCCCGAGTTCTGGCAGTTCCCCACAGTGTCCATGGGGCTGGGGCCGATCAGTGCCATCTACCAGGCCCGATTCATCCGTTATCTGGAAGACCGCGAACTGGTGCGAAAACCTGCCGGGCCTCACCGGGATCAGCGGAAGGTCTGGTGCTTTATCGGAGACGGAGAGACCGACGAGCCCGAAGCCCTGGGGGCCATTTCCCTGGCCGCCCGGGCGCAGCTCGACAACCTGATCTTCGTGGTCAACTGCAACCTCCAGCGCCTCGACGGCCCTGTCCGGGGCAATGGGAAGATCATTCAGGAGTTGGAAGCGGTCTTCCGGGGGGTCGGCTGGAACGTGATCAAGGTAATCTGGGGGAGTGACTGGGACGCCCTTTTGGCCGCAGATTATGACGGGCGGCTCGTGAAACGGATGGGGGAGGTGGTGGACGGCGCCTACCAGAAGTATGGTGTGGAAGGGGGCGGGTATATCCGGGAGCATTTCTACGGCAAGGATCCGAAACTGGGGGCCATGGTGAAGGATCTGAGTGACGATCAACTGTGGAAGCTGCGCTACGGCGGCCACGATCCGGTAAAGGTTTACAATGCCTACAAGGCGGCCGTGGAGCAGGAGGGGAGGCCGACGGTGATTCTGGCCAAGACCATCAAGGGGTATGGACTGGGAGAGGCCGGGGAGGGACGCAACGTGACCCATCAGCAGAAGAAGCTGAATGAAGAGGAACTGCTGGCCTTCCGGGATCGGTTCGACGTGCCTCTCTCCGATGACGCGGTGCGCCAAGTCCCCTTTTACCGCCCCGAGAGCGAGAGCCGGGAGATGCTCTATCTCCAGGAGCGGCGGCGGAAACTGGGCGGCTACCTGCCCCAGCGGCGCACCATCGACTGCGGCATCGTATCGCCGCCACCGGAGATTTATGACGAGTTTCTGGACGGCTCCGAGCGTCCCGCGTCGACCACTATGGTTTTTGTGCGCCTCCTGGGGAAACTGCTCAAGGCGGAAGGGCTGGGGCAGCGGGTGGTCCCCATCGTACCCGACGAGGCGCGGACCTTCGGCATGGAAGCCCTCTTTCGCCAGGCGGGTATCTATTCCCCCGTGGGGCAGCTCTACGAGCCCGTCGATTCCAACAGCCTCCTCTACTATCGTGAGGCCAAAGACGGCCAGATCCTGGAGGAGGGGATCACCGAGGCCGGCGCCATGTGTTCTTTTCTGGCGGCGGGCACCGCGTATGCGACCCACCATGTCTGCACCATCCCCTTCTTCATTTTTTATTCCATGTTCGGCTTTCAGCGGATCGGCGATCTGATCTGGGCGGCGGCGGACAGCCGGACCCACGGTTTTCTCGTCGGCGGTACGTCGGGGCGCACCACCCTCAACGGCGAAGGGCTGCAGCACCAGGACGGCCACAGCCATGTCACGGCCCTGGCGGTGCCCAATCTGCTTGCCTACGATCCGGCCTATGCCTTTGAGATCGCCGTGATCGTCCGGGACGGCATGGAGCGCCTGGTTCGGTGCGGGGAAGATCTGATCTATTACATGACCGTGGGAAACGAAAACTATCCCCACCTCAAGATGCCCGAGGGTGCCGAAGAGGGGATCCTCAAGGGGATGTACCGGCTCCGTCGTGCGGAGAACCAGAAGGCGCCCCTGCGGGCCCAACTCCTCGGCAGCGGCGCGATTCTGCCGGAAGTGCTCAAAGCCCAGGAGCGCCTCGCCGAGGCCTACGACGTCCATGCCGACGTCTGGTCGGTCACCAGTTACAAGTCTCTTTACTATGATGCCCTCGGGGCGGAGCGGTGGAATATGCTCCATCCAGGGAAAAAGCCCAGGACGCCCTATGCGGCCCGGTGCCTTGCGGAGGCGCCGGGCCCCATCGTGGCCGCTTCCGACTATCTAAAGGTGCTCCCCGATTTGATCAGCCGGCACATCGGCCGCCCCTTGCATTCCCTGGGTACCGACGGGTTCGGCCGAAGCGACACCCGGGATGTGCTCCGGGACTTTTTCGAGATGGACTACCGTTTTGTTACGCTGGCTGTTCTGTATCAGCTCGCCCGGGAGGGTAAGGTGAAACCGGCGCTGGTGAAGAAAGCGATCAAGGACCTCAAGATCAACCCGGAAAAGAAGGATCCCTGGACCAGCTGAAGCCGGCGGTTCGATGCGGGGATGACAGCAGGAGCCAATCATGGAGTTCAGAGTGCCCAATATGGGCGAGGGCGTGGAAGAAGCGCAGGTCCTGAAAGTGCTGGTCTCTCCCGGCGACGGGATCGAGAAGGAGCAGGGGATCATTGAGATCGAGACCGACAAGGCGACGGTGGAGGTGCCGTCTCCGGTGCGGGGGGCCATCGGCGAAATTCATGTGGCCGTAGGCGACACCATCACCGTGGGTGATTTGATCGCCACCCTCTCGGAGGATGGGGAATCGGCGGAGACAAAGGAACAGGTGCCGCAGGAAGAAGCGCCGGAGCCAAAAAAAGAAAAAGAGGCGGAAGAAGGCGAAGGTGAAGGGGCTGTGGTTTCGGCAGCCGCCGGGGGAGAGTCCCCCGCTGAACCGACGGTGAAAGACGCCGCCCGGGAGAAGAAGACCGGGGCTGAGAAGAAGGAGCCTGCCGAAGAAGATCCGGCTCCGGCATCGCGGCCGTCCGCTGCCCTCCCCGTCTTTGCGGCCCCTTCGGTGCGGCAATTCGCCCGGGAGATCGGTGTGCCTGTTCGAGAGGTAGCGGGAAGCGGACCGGCGGGGCGGATTTCCGTGGAAGACGTAAAGCGTTATGCCCGGAAGCGGCCGCGAGGGACCACGGCTCCTCCGCCAGCCCTTCCCGATTTCGGGCAGTGGGGTGAGGTGGAACGGGAGACGATGAGCAAGATTCGCCGGTCCACGGGCCGACGGATGGCCCAGTCCTGGTCGTCGATTCCCCATGTGACCCTTTTCGAAAAGGCCGATGCCACGGAGCTCGAATCACTCCGGCAGCAGTACAAGGGACGGGTGGAGGCTGAGGGCGGGAAGCTGACCATTACCGCCATGCTGCTCAAGCTTGTGGCTGCCGCGTTGAAATCTCATCCCCCGGTTGCCGCGAGCATCGACCTGGAGAAAAACGAAATCGTTCTCAAGCATTACTATCACATCGGTGTAGCCGTCGACACCCCCCGGGGTCTCGTCGTTCCGGTGATCCACGATGTGGACGAGAAGAACATCATGGAACTGGCCCGGGAGCTGACGGCGCTGAGCGGCCGTGCCCGGGCCAACAAGCTCTCTCTCACCGACCTGGAGGGATCGGTCTTTACCCTGACCAACCTGGGCGGACTGGGTACCGACTATTTTACGCCGATCATCAACCAGCCTGAAGGGGCCATACTCGGTGTCGGCCGTGCCCGCCATGAGCCGGTCTATCAAGAGGACTTGGAGACCTTTAAACCGCGGCTCATGCTTCCCCTCTCTCTCTCCTTTGATCACCGCCTCATGGACGGTGCCGACGGCGCCCGCTTTCTCCACTGGCTGGTTCGGGCCATCGAAGATCCCGTGGTGATCGTCATGGAGGGCTGACGTGGCTGAGTCGAAGAAAAACCGATTGGTTGTCATTGGTGCGGGACCGGCGGGCTACCCGGCGGCCTTTCGTGCCGCCGATCTCGGCCTGGAGGTGACCCTCGTCGATTCCCGGTCCCGGGCCGGCGGCGTTTGCCTTCACGAAGGCTGTATCCCATCCAAGACCCTGCTCCATGTGGCCCGGGTTATTCGGGAGAGCGAAGAAGCCGCCCGGTGGGGACTCCAGTTTACCCGGCCGAAGATCGACCTGGAAAAACTGCGGCAGTTCAGCCGTCGGGTGATCGACAAGATGAGCGGCGGTTTGGCGGCCCTGGGCAAAGAGCATCAGGTCCGTTATGTGGAAGGTACCGCCAGGTTTGCCGACAGTCATACCGTGGTGGTCACCGGGGCCAAAGGGGGCGACGAAAAAATCGCCTTCGATTACGCCATCATCGCCACCGGGTCAAGGCCCCGACCGCTGCCGGGCATACCGGCGGATCTGAAGGGCGTCATCGATTCGTCGGAGGCGCTTCAGATGGCGAAAATTCCCCGCAGGCTTCTGGTTGTGGGCGGCGGGTACATCGGGCTGGAGATCGGGACCGTGTATGCCGCCCTTGGGGCCAAGGTGACGGTGGCGGAGATTACGGACCGGCTGCTGACCGGCGTCGATGCCGAACTGGTGCGACCCCTGCAAAAGGCGGTTGAAAAGCATTTTGAAGCCATACTGCTGCGCACAGGGATCGATGATTTGTCTGTCGGGAAAGCAGGGGTGTCGGTCGTGCTCAGCGGTCCTGAAAAGGAAAAGCGAACCGAAAAGTTCGATCAGGTGCTCGTTGCCGTGGGACGTGAGCCCAACTCGGCATCCTTGGGCCTGGAGAAGACAGGGGTCAAAGTCGACGGCAGCGGTTTTATTCAGGTCGATAGGGAGCGGCGCACCGCGGAGGCCCACATCTTTGCCGTAGGTGACGCGGCCGGTGAGCCGATGCTGGCCCACAAGGCGACCCATGAAGGTCGTGTCGCGGCCGAAGTCATCGCCGGGCTGCCTGCCGCCTACGACCCGGCCGCCGTACCGGCGGTGGTTTTCACCGACCCCGAAATCGCCTGGGCCGGCCTGATGGAGTCGGAGGCCCGGGACCGGGGGGTGAAGGTGGAGGTGGTTCGGTTTCCCTGGGCTGCCTCGGGGCGGGCGACCACACTGGACCGGTCCGAGGGGTTGACCAAGCTTATCGTCGAGCCTCGAAGGGAACGGGTCCTCGGTATCGCCGTGGTCGGCGCGGGAGCAGGCGAACTGATCGGTGAGGGGGCCCTGGCCATTGAGATGGGTGCCCGCGTATCGGACCTGATGATGACCATCCATGCCCACCCCACGCTGTCCGAGACCATCATGGAATCGGCAGGCCTTTTCTTTGGCGCCAGTCCCCACTTCAAGTCGAAGAAGAGGGGGCGACCCTGAATGGTGTATCCCCGTCGCCCATGTGGAGACAGCGGTGGACAGGGAGGCCCGTATGAGTAAAATTAGCCAAGCCGATCATTTTGCCGGTTTTTGGATCATTTGAAACTCCAGGAGCTGAAAAGGGTTGGTCTTTCTCCTCTATGCAACCATGAATGAGCCAGGGGCTTCCCTACCATCCGTGAGCCCATGGAGTGCAAACCCGCTTTAACAAGGATATACCTATTTCGAGTTGCCCGATCTGCGTTTATATGGTTCAGTAAAGGGGATTTGGGGAATTAGTCGCGCCCCTTGATCTTTCAGAGGTGCTGCAATCTAGAGGAGGTAGAAACATGTCTCGACTCAAAATGCTCCTTGCCGGTTTTGTTGTATTGCTTGCGCTGGCACTGGTCTTCTTCTTCCGTCAGGGTCCCGTGACAGAAGTGGATTTGACGGAGCGGGCCCGGTACGTGCTGGATGCCGAAGGTATGTCATGGGCGGATGTTTCAGCCGTCGGCGGTGATCTGCGCCTCACCGGTACGGCGCCGACAGTGGAGATGCGGGCGAAAGCGGCGTATATCCTGGGGCAGCTCCGGGGTGTTGGCGCTGTACAGAATAATCTCGTTTTACCGGCGGCGCCCCCGGAAGTTTTTACTTCCCTGAAGCGGGAGGTCGAGGGTGATGGAGCGGACCGGGAGGAGGTGGGACCTGGGATCGCCAGCCGGAAGGTGGAGGAGGATGAAGAGGCCCGCAGCCAGGAGATCATGAGAACCTGCCAGGCGGAGTCGAAGGCGCTGCTCTCGTCACAAAAAATCGGCTTCGAATCTGCCAAAGCGACTGTCAGTGCCGAGAGCTACGGCCTTCTGGATAATCTGCTTTCCATCATAGAAAGTTGCCCCGAGGCTCGAATAGCGATCGAGGGCCATACCGATGCCAAGGGGAGCGAGGTTTCAAACATGGAACTGAGCAGGCTTCGGGCGGAGGCGGTGGCTGATTACCTGAGGTCTCACGGGATGGCGGCAAGCCGCCTTGCGGCCGTCGGGTATGGTGAAAGTCGCCCCATTGCCGACAACGGAACGGAAGCCGGGCGTGCCGAGAACCGGCGCATCGAGATTTCGCTGAGATAAGGGTGCCAGGCAGGCCTGCCTGGCACCCCTATCTGCAATATCCGGGCTAGCGAAACACCCGGGAAAGAAAAGCGGTCATGCGCTGCCAGGAATCGGTGTCTGCGGCTTCGTTGTATTCGAGAGGCAGTTCGAATTTCCGGCCTACCTCTGTGGCTTGCGGATTGGTGAAGGAGTGCTTCGCGCCGGGGTAGTCGATGAATTCATAGGGCACCCCGGCGGCGTTCATTTCCTCTTTGAAGGCGGCTTTCTGTTCTTCCGTGACGAAGGGGTCTGACGCGCCGTTGAACACGAGGATTCCGGCTTTGACCCTGCCGGGCTCCGCT
>CAYUBU010000366.1:0-5865 GCA_964443105.1 uncultured Nitrospirota bacterium | reverse complement strand
GATCACTCATGCAATATCCGGGCTAGATCCTCATTCCCCCGTCCACTTCCAGGGTCCTGCCGGTGAAGAAATCGTTGCGGATAATAAACTGAACGGCCTGAGAAATCTCATCCACGTCACCAAGCCTGCCGGCAGGAATCTGTGCAATCAACTTGTCCAGCACGTCCTGGCGGATCTTGGCCACCATTTCCGTGTTCATGTAGCCCGGCGCGATAGCGCCGACCCGGATGCCGTAGCGGGAAAGCTCCTTGGCCCAGGTGACCGTCATGGCGACCACACCTGATTTGGTTGCCGAGTAGTTGGTCTGTCCCAGATTCCCTGAGCGGCTGATGGATGAGATATTGATGATGACCCCTTTCACACCGTGTTTGACCATCTGGTAGGCCGCCTCCCGGGCACAGAGAAAGACGCCGGTCAGGTTGACATTGATCACTTTATCCCAGCTGGAAAGGGGGAGTTTCTTGATGTCGTCCCCTTTTTTCCGGATGAGAAGACCGTCGGCGGTGATACCGGCATTGTTGACGATCCCGTGGGGCGCGCCGTATTCCCCGGTATAGTCCTCGAAAAACTTTTCCACGTCTGCTTCACTGGTCACATCGACCACCTTCCCCGGGATGTCCGCCTCCTGGGTCAAGGCATCGATATTCTCCTGAACCACGTCCAATACAAAGGGCTTGGCGCCCAGCTTTTGCAAATCGAGGGCAAATGTCTTCCCCAACCCCCGACCACCGCCTGTAATAATGATGTTCTTCCCGGTAAATTCCATGGTCATTCCCCTTTCTTATAATTTGTCTGTTTCCCTCTTTCAGCGGACTCTTTCCACTGCCAGGGCAATCCCCTGCCCCCCGCCGATACAGAGAGACGCCAGGCCGGTGGTGACATCGCGGCGAAGCATCTCATAGAGGAGGGTGGTGAAGATCCGTGTCCCGCTGGCGCCGACGGGATGACCGATGGCAATGGCGCCGCCCAGTACATTGACTTTGTCCATATCCCATTCCATTTCCCGGTGAACCTGAATCGACTGGACGGCAAAGGCTTCATTGACCTCGATGAGATCAAGATCTTTCACCGTGCATTTCGTCTTCTTCAAGAGCCCCTGAGAGGCGTTGATCGGGCCCAGGCCCATGTATGCCGGGTCCAACCCGGCCGACTGGGAACCCATGATGCGAAAAGCCCATTTGGGTTTCAGGGCATCCATTTTTTCTTTGGAGACCACCAGTACGCAACCGGCACCGTCGTTGATTCCTGAGGCGTTGCCGGCAGTAACGGAGCCGTCCTTCTTGAAGGCGGGCCTGAGCTTTGTCAAGGAATCCACCGTCGTGCCGAAACGGGCATGTTCGTCGGTGTTGAATACAATGTCGTCCCCTTTTCTCTGCTTGATCACCACCGGCACGATTTCATCCTGAAATTTGTTCTCCTTGATCGCTTTTTCCGCCTTCTGCTGGGACGCTGCCGCAAACTCATCCTGGTCCTGTCTTGAGATCTTATACTTCTCCGCGATGTTTTCCGCGGTGATCCCCATGTGGCAGTCATAAAAATTGTCCCACAGGGCATCATTGATCATGGAGTCGACCATCTCGCCGTTGCCCATCCGCTGCCCCCATCGGGCGGTCTTGAGCAGATAGGGTGCCCCCGACATGTGCTCCATCCCGCCGGCGATGATGGCCTCGCCGTCGCCGCAGGCAATCGCCTGCCCGGCCAGGGCAACCGACTTGAGACCTGAGCCGCACACCTTGTTCACTGTAAAACAGGGAACTTCGTGGGGCAGATCGGCCTTGATTGCCGACTGGCGCGCCGGATTCTGCCCCAGTCCTGCCTGTATGACATTACCCATGATCACTTCGTCGATGGCGGCGCCATCCACACCGGTTCTCGCCAAGAGTTCCTTGATCACGATCGAGCCGAGTTGCACGGCATCGAAAGATGCCAGTGATCCGTTGTAGCGCCCAACGGCCGTTCTTACGCCACCTACGATATAGGCTTCCATATTTTTCCCCCCACCAATAGATTCTTATGCAGAGCGACACAACGTCACAACCCTTGGTTGCCTCCCAGATCTGCTCTGTTCGGTTGCTCTGTATACGAATTTGTTTTTGACGCTATGACTAGTTTGAAAAGAGGTGAATCGCTGTGGGCAAGACAGTAGACTCCCGCCACAGCGACACCCCGAAGAGAGCCGTGGACTGCGTCTCAAGGACCGAGGCCATCGCTCCGTCTCCTCTACACCCTTACTACTTTGTCTTGAGCAGATGCTCCACGTTCTTAAAACCATCTTCCATGGCCTGCCTGTACTTGTCCCGCTCTTTCTTGGCTTGGGTCATGAAGTCCTGAACCATTTTCGTGGAGTCTTTCTGCACCGTCTCACCCTTGTCAACCATCTCTTTGAGCATATTTTCGTTGAGATCCTGAATCTTGACCAGGTTGTCAAAGGTTGCGTTAAAAGATGATTTCATGAACCGCAAGACGTCGTCCCCCATGGCCTTCGGATCCATGCCAAACCCTGCTTTTGCTTTGTCCACCATAGCTGATCCTCCTGTTTATGGCCCCCGGCCGGCATCGCGCCCGGGCAGCCTATTGAAATGAATTGCTATCGGCCACCCTATTTTCTTCTTGTTGCCGTTTTCCCCTTTGCCGCTCTCTTCTTGAGCCAATCGGCGATGGCCGGGGCCAGTTCCTTCTGGGACTTGGATCCCACGAAAACACCGATGTGCCCCCCTTTGAACTCGTAGAGCTCCTGATCTTTCGCCCCGACGAGATCGTTGAGCGGGATGGTAGCGCTCGGCGGGACGAGATGGTCCCCGGCGGCATAGATGTTCAGTAACGGCATAGTGATGTTTTTCAGGTCGACCCGCCTCCCGCCGATTTCGAGTTCCCCTTTAATCAGCTTGTTCCCCTGGTAGAGATCCTTGGTGAACTTCCTGAAGCACTCGCCGGCCTGGTTGGGGCTGTCAAAAATCCATTTCTCCATCCTGAGGAAGTTCAACAGCTGCTCCTTGTTCTGCATGACATCAAGCATGCCGATATATTTGGTGATATTCAGGGTAAAGGGCATGAGCTGGAGAAAACCGGCATTGAGGAAGTCCCCGGGAATCACGCCGTAAGTATCGACCAGGGTGTCCACGTCCATATGACGGGACCAGCAGAAGAGAAGACCGTCGTCGACGGAGAAATCGACGGGCGTCACCAGGGTGACGAGGTTCTTGATTTTCTCCGGGTACAAGGCCGAATAGATCGTACTGAACGTACCCCCCTGGCAGATTCCCATGAGGTTGATCTTGTCGTGGCCTGTCGTCTCACGGACAAAATCGACACAGTCATTCAGATAGTCGTCGATGTAATCATCCAGGGTGATATACTGGTCCGCCGCCGTGGGGTAACCCCAGTCGATGATATAAAGGTCGATGCCATGCTGGAGCAGTTTTTTCACAATGCTTCGATTGGGCTGCAAGTCGAGCATATAATAGCGGTTGACCAGAGCATAGGATATGACCACCGGAACCTTGCAGGTGATTGGACCTTCCGGTCTGTAGTGGTAGAGCTTGACCTTGTCCACCTCGAAAACAAGATCCTTCGGCGACATTCCCACATCGACTTCTTCGAGCTTGGTCAACGTCTCACCGGCTTGCAGCAGCTTAGCGTTCAGGTCACCAATCTCCTTGATCATGGTCGCTGCATCAAAGGGCGCATTCATTTCTTCACCTCCTTACGGCTTTGCCGCCCCGTCGTGGCCTTGGCGGTTTTTTTTGTCCCCGTGTTCCTGGTTTTGGAGACCTTTTTCGGCCCCCTGTTTGTGGTTTTCTTTTTAGCCACCGTTTTGGCGGCTGCCGTGCGGCCACGCTGAAGCAGGCGAATCTGTTTTTTCAGCTCGTCTACCTCTGTGGCCAGCCCGCTCATCCGGGATCGCAGCCGGCTGACTTCCCGGGCATCTTTTCTCAGTTTGTACACGGTTTTATAAACGTCGTCCATCTCTGAGCGGAGGGCGATGGGATAATCGGACAGAGATACTTCCATCAACTGGTGGAAGGTGCGCCGGGCATCCAGGCCGGCGCTAAGCAACAACCCCTGGAGCTTGGCGAATTCTTCCGTCTTGAAGAGTCGCAGAAAGTCTTTCTCGCTGATGGACGTCCAGAGTTTGAAAAACTCTTCAATCGTGGCAGCCTCGGCATTTTCTTTGACCCGCTCAGCCATGGCTTGCACCACTTTTTCCATCGCTTTCTCGCCGGTCACGTGCATGACATGCTGAAAATCGGCGTTCTTGGCAAGGAAAATCGACAATCGGTCCATTGCCTTGAGGAGCAACTCCACCTGTTCCCGGTCTTTTCCAACGGCGGGCATCTTGAAGGCCTTGCCGAATGTCTGTTCAAAGGCCGCATAGGCGTTGTGCACCATGCCCATGCTGGCCTCGGGATCTCCGGCGTAGAGGTCGATGAGGGCCTTGGTGTTCTTCTCGACGGCTTCGGACCAGGGTTGAGCGAGGCCCTGGGTCTTCAGACCCCAGGTTTCCAGGAGCTTAGACGCCTGGGCGTGGAACTCCACGACACTCTCGGGCGAAGTGAAGCCAAAAACCTTATCCATCATTTCCTTGTACTTGGCAGGATCCCACAGATCCTTGGAGGCCCCGGGGGTCACTGTCCCTTCCCGAAAGGCCGCGGCCAGCGGCTCCCAGAACTCGTAGAGTTTGATATAGGAATCGGCACCGCTGAAAAGCTTGGAAAAGGTGTTCCGGCCTGTCCCGAAAGGCTGGTTTTGGAGCATGGCATCGAAGTATTTCACAAAGGTCCCACGCCACGCATTGTGAATACTGAAAAGATCTTGCGAATTTTTCGGCATACCCCGGTTCCAGTCGAGACCGGGCATCCCTTTTTCCAGGTTCGTCGCGGTCTCACTCCATTTCTCGACGAACTCCCGCTGCGTCTGCAGCCAGGAATCAAACAAAGCCGATGATTTTTCTGAAAAGTTCTCCATACTTCGCCTCCCCCCTTCCTACTCTTTGCCACTGGATTGATTGAAAAGGTCCAAGAAGCCTTTCGACAGCTCCTTATTCATAGCCATCTGTTTTTCTACTACATTTTTCCAAGTCTCCTGGATCTGGCTGCTTCCTTCTTCAAACACCTTCAAATTGAGCTCCTGAATTGTCTTTCTCAGGAACTCATTTTCTTTCTTCAGCGCTTCATTTTCCTTGGCCACTTCATCGAATTTCTGCTTCGGCACAAAGCCGAGACTGGAGTAAAACGCAATCATCTGCTCAAAGAGCTCGGGAGCAACGGGAGCTGTGCCGGGTCCGGAGGCGCTACTTTCCCAAAACTTTCTTGCGGCCTCCATCCCCTCCTGCTGTGCTTTGGAGAAAAACTCAAGAAACCCCTGCCGGTTAGCGGGGTTCTCGTAAAATCCCATGAGTGCTTTGAGAAGGTCCGGATTCATTGTATGCACCTCAATAAGGTAAGACGGCTTTCAGGCGTCCAACACAGCGAAGAAGAGACCATGTCCTATGGAAATGAAGAATACTAGAAAAGTTTGAAAGAGGAAAGTGAAAGGGCGGTTTATTTATCCGCCCTTTCACTGTTGTGACTTTTACTCACGACTTAGATCATTTCCTGCAGTTTCTCGAAACCGGCGTCCACGGCCTTCTTATACTCCTCCTGGCCTTTCTTGGCGGTCTTGGTCAAATCGTTCAGCGCTTTTGAGGCGTCCGCCTGTACTTCCTTGCTCTTGCTGTACATCTCTTCCACAAGCTTCTGGTTGTAGTCCTGGATCTTGGACACGTTCTCGAAGGCCGTATCGAAAGAGAGCTTCCAGAAGTTCAGAATTTCCTCTCCGGCATTCTTGGGGTCAAAACCTGCAAACGGGCTTTTCTGACTGGCTTTG
>CAYUBU010000365.1:0-2845 GCA_964443105.1 uncultured Nitrospirota bacterium | reverse complement strand
TCACCAGCAGGACCAGCGGGACCTACATCACCTTGAGGACCGGCAAAACTTCTACAACCGGCGAGACGGGCACTTGCTTCATTCAAAAGCTCGAATGAAACCATACCTTACGCCAGGGTTTGGTCACTCGTTCTGGTGCGTGCGGACCGCCGGCGGAGACGGTCTATAGTCTTACGGGTGCCTTTCACCCCAAAGTTGAAAGATTCCAGAATCTCCGATAATCTTCTGCTATCATTCTGCAAAAAAGTTCGCATTATGGATGGGAATCCCGGTAGATCGGGTGCAGGGGGCAATACCAATGGAGCCAAAAATGAGGGTGACAGCCATTGTGGGGACTTACCGGAAGGGTGGCGTGATCGATACAGCCGTCGATGAACTCCTTGGCGCCGCCCGAGACGCGGGAGCCGAGGTAACCAAGATCTATCTGATCGACAAGCAGATCGAGTTTTGCACGAACTGCCGCACCTGTACGCAGGAGGCGGGTGAGAAGCGGGGAGAGTGCATCATCGCTGATGAGATGGGCGCTGTCCTCCATGAGATTGAACGGTCTCATGGGATTGTGCTCGCATCTCCCGTGAATTTCAGCACCGTTACGGCGGTCATGAAGGGTTTCATGGAAAGGCTCGTTTGCTATGTCTATTGGCCCTGGGGCATGAAGGCTCCGAAAGAGCGGATCCGGCAGAAACAGAAGCGCGCTGTGGTGGTTTGTTCTTCCGCTGCGCCGGGATTCATGTCCCGCTTGACGACCCCCATTGTCGGCCTTCTGAGAAATGCGGCAAAACTGCTGGGAGGAAAACCGATGGGTGTCCTTTTCATTGGTCTGGCTGCCGGCGAGAAGAACCATGATATTGGTGCTAAAGCGAGGCAGCGTGCACGAAACCTGGGGCAGAAGCTGGTTTCTCATGGCGGTGTTTAACCGCCTGTGGGGTCTGGTGTGTTGGATTATATGGTACGGGAGCAAGAGATAGCGAAAAGCTTGAGACCTATGAAAGGGATATTGTCAGGCGGATTAGCATAACGCAAGTTCAACAAGGAGTGAGTCATGCCCATAAAACCCAGTGAGAAGGAAGATGAATATTTTGCCCGCATGGAATATAAAAGAAGGAAGAAGGCTCTGAATGAAATGGTGGCCGGTATGGAGGCCGAAGATCAAGAGAAGCAGAAAGAGCTGCACTACATGCACTGTCCAAAGTGCGGAATGAAACTCATAGAAATTGACTATCGTGGAATCGGGGTGGACAAATGCTCCGGTTGCCAGGGGATCTGGCTCGACGCCGGCGAACTGGAGGCCATTTCCAAGCTGGAAAAAACCGGTCTCGAGAAGTGGTTTGGTGTTTTCAAAAAACAAGAATCGACCCAACTCACAGCCCCTAATCCCCCACGGACAGGGGTGTGCCTGTCCGTGAGGGTGGTGACGGCTATTCATTCAAATGCACCTGGGTAATTCTATCCTGGATCCCAAAGGGGTCTTTGATTTCCACTTCCCGCTGGAAGGTCAGTTTCTTCTGGCCCCGCCCCTCGAGGTATTTGTTGAGCTCAAGATTGACCATGAGAGGTACTTGCTCACCGACTTGAGAGAGGGCCTGGCGCAGCAGTCCTTCCGCCTTTGTGGCAAAGGCCACAGAGTCGCCCAGGATGCGCATGACTTCGGTGGGGTTGTGAAATCCCATGGAGTTTTCCGCGCCTACGAAGAGAGTCCGGTAAAAAGCCTCTTCATAGTAATCTCTCGCCTGGTTGTAGAGTGCCTCGTCGATGATCTTCCCTGATGCCTGGGCGGTGTGCACCTGCTCAATGAGTTTTGCCGCCGTGGCCGTTGCGTATCCTGCCCGCAGCATGAGTGAGACCGTCCGGTCCTGCATGGTGGTGACCTGAGACTTCAGCCAGTCGGCGCCTTCCGTATGACACTGCATACACGCCTTCATCTCGTTCTTGAGCGGGCTTGTCACCCGATGATCGGAGACTTTGTGAACGCCCACCTTGGTGTACGGCATGTGACAGTCCGCACAGGATGCCCCGGCCTTCCAGTGAACGCTGTCCTTGGAGAACAGTTCAAACTCGGGATGCCTCATAAAGGCCAGTTTGTAACCCGTTACCTTCTGTTTCCATTCCCTCACGGAAGGGTCGTTCCGGATCTGCCGGATGACATTCTCAACCGAAATATTTTCCCATTGGCTCCCTTGCCAGGGGAAATAAATCCCGGAGGATTTCATCTCCTCATTTTTCCTGATGTTGTAGGTGACGTGACACTGAGCGCAAACAAGACTCCGCATCTGCTGGTTGGACAACTTCTCGGGATCTGTTCCCATGGCTTCCAGCGCTTTGACCAGGGTGAACCCTCGGGAGAGTTTCAGGGACATATCTTCGTGGTGGTGACAGTCTACGCAGGCCACCCCCAGCTCCTGATGTTCCTTGGGAATCGCCGCGTGGACCTCTTTCCAGGGTTTGCTGTAGTAATCGAAGCCCATCTCCTTTTCAAATTTAGGAGCATAAGGTGTTTTGCAGGTGAGGCAGACACCGCCTGCGCCGACTCTTGAGGGGTCGATCTCGAGTTGATCCTTGAGCATGTAGGCATGACCTCGGGGCTCGTTATATTCGACGCCAAAACCCCACCCACTGAATAGCAGCGCCATAAAGGGGAATTCCGACAGCTTGTCGTAGGTGATTCGGTCGGCATCAAAGCCTCGTTTGTATTTGCTTGCCCCAACGGGCGTGGGCTCCTCTGTTTTCTTCCACAGCTCATACTCGACCGGATAGGCTTTGCCCCATTTTGCGGGATCAATCTCCCCTTCGGCAATCTTGACTGTCTTGACCGGTTGGCTCTTGGGTGGCTGGCACCCGGAGAAAA
>CAYUBU010000364.1:0-2663 GCA_964443105.1 uncultured Nitrospirota bacterium | reverse complement strand
CAGCCGTCTGTAAAGCTTGAAAAAAGCCTTCTTGGGCAGATAAGGGAGCCGTTGATTGAGCCACTCCGGAATATGGTGAAACCCTTTGAAGGGACTGGTTTCAGGGGATAGACCATAGTGAAACCAGCGGAGGTGCTCGTTTGGATATTTCCCGGTAAGAATGGTGGCATGACAGGCAATAGAAAAACCCAACACCGTATCCATGGGATGTTTCGTCATTTCGGAAACGAAGGGCATGGTATCAGGGCGAACATAGTCATGTCCCAGCCCATCGATCAGCACGGCCAATATCTTTTTAGTTTTCATGTTTATCACGGATGCCAAAGAGACAGATACTGGTCAACCTGCCGTTCCCAAAGAGACTGCAGGTCATTCTTCAACTTGGGTAGCCGGAGAAAGGTCTTTTTCGTTTCATCCAGGAGATCTTCCTGAATGCCCTGCTCCTTGAAAGAAAACAAAAGCAGTGGCAGCGTCTTGATAAAGATCTCTCCCAGAGTCCCCTTGTTCTTCAAATCATATACTTGCCATAAATCGCAGTGATATAGCTTCTTTGCAAACTCCTTCCACTGAAACGGCTTATCATGTCCGGCAAGGTCGGCGTAACGGGACCAGTCCTCAAAATGCTCTCCCAACCTCTTGGTCTCATAAAACCGATAGAAGGCCTCGAACCTGTCAACGATACTGAACCAGTCTTTGGCATCATAGTCCGCCAGGCCATCCCGTGAAGGGCGCAGCTTGGCTTCCAGAACTCCGATGTAGTCGTTGAGAAACTCGGACTCCTCTTGACGAGACAAACGTATTGCACGCTCCAGACGTTTCGCATAAGAGCAATCATAAAGCCCCTTTTCCAGAAGCAGGCAGTCCCCCATGGCGAGCAGTGCTTTCTGGCATTCGATGCCGAAATTCAGCCTCTTTTCTTCAGGCACACCCCCCTCCGAGGAAAAATAGCGGGCGGCAATAAGAAGTCCTCCACCTCGATTGACCAGAAGCCATGTCCCTTCTTCAAGCGGGATATTTCGGGAACACAGCGGCGGCATGAGCTTATCCAGGTTGATGTGCCCCCAAAGGAACTGATGTCCGGCCAGCAATTCATAATTGTATATTGTGTTGGGCGCAATTCTTAGAAGAGTTTTGCTCGTGATCCCAGCGTCTATCTGCTTAATATGAATCTCTTCTGCAACCCGTTTGAGCAATTCTTTAAGCTTGCCACGATGAGTAAGATTCGCCAGGTAGAAAGACCCCTTCACCACGACCAGGAGGTCATAGTCATTGACCGGATGGACACCGCTGCCGTTAACAAATACTCCCCCTTCAGACCGTCCGAAACCGCCAACCAGGAGAATCGCTTCGACGTTGTCTCCCCCGAAGAGTTCCAGCAAATGATCCGTAAGACACTTCAGCTGTCTTTCGATTTGTGTGTTAATCGCGGCATCATTGTAGACTGTATAGTTCCCTTTTTCCATTTTCTCCGTGGCATGAGGTCTGCCGGATCCCCGCTGAAATCATTCTGGATTGTTCTCTTTTCGCGCAAGCAGCTTTGGGGCCTCATAACCAGGCGTCAAAAGCCATTTGTGAAAAACAGACGGGCGCACATCATCTTGATTCCTTTATGATTCTGAACGGGTTCCGTGGCGCGGGCTATTCCCGATCTGGCTTGAGCCTCTCTGATCACCCAGCACCCTTCGTACACCTTCCAGCACCTGATCAACAACCGTGTCGATGGCACCGTTACCATCAATAACAAGATGAGCCGATCGCTTGCTCGGTTCCACGTACTCGCGATGCATCGTCCGAACAGTCTGGAGATATTGATTGATGATGGATGCCAGACTCCTCCCGCGCTCGTTTATATCTCTTTGGGTGCGCCGAATAAAACGTATGTCCGGATCTGCCTCAATAAATACACGCACATCCATCATCTCCCTCAGTCTCCTGTCGCATAAGAGCAATACCCCTTCAAGGATGATCAGATCCCTGGGAAGAACGGTCTCTCCTTTGTGCTTTCTTGTGTGTGTCGCAAAATCGTAAACCGGCTTTTCCACTGTCTGCTTTTGTGTCAGTTGTCCAAGATGTTTGACCAACAACTGATTATCAAGCGCGTCGGGATGATCAAAGTTCCACTCCATACGCTCCTGGTCAGACAAATGACTCAAACACTTGTAGTAAGAATCGTGCCCAAGACACAAGACCCTATCTTCCCCGATTTTCCTTGCCAACTGCTGAGCAACCATAGTCTTGCCGGAACCGCTTCCTCCGGCTAAGCCGATAATTACAACCCTGTCACGTGAGACCGCAGGTTTCATAAATTCATGGTGAAATGTTCATCAGACGGGTTCACCGAACCTCCAGGAAGACATGCTCCTGTATAGAAGCGCTCTGCCGGCGCCTTACATCGCTATCATCGCAGGAACAGGACTCGGGCCCCACCGTTACCCCCGGGAATCAACAACTTGCTCTTTGATTCCACGCCGTAAAAATCTCCAGAAAGATGTCATCCAGGGACTTGCTAATGTTCCACCCCGGGTAATGGGCTTTCAGTTTACTTAGATCACTGATATAGCAAATATGATCCCCCTTCCTGTTATCGTCTACATATTCATAAGTCATTTTCTTGCCCGAAATAGACTCGATCTTTTCGAAGGCCTCCAGAATCGAAATCGAGT
>CAYUBU010000363.1:0-5647 GCA_964443105.1 uncultured Nitrospirota bacterium | reverse complement strand
GAATTGGTGCGTCTATATGAAAGTATTGAATATCACCGCATTGCATCAATGGGAAGATGAGACTGCTCTAAGTTACTGAAGAAATGAGAATATGAGGCTGGATGAGAAACTTGTAGTGCTGGCCCGGATATTGCGTGAGTGATCGTCGTGAGAGGGCGTAGAAGCAACGCAGGCAAGGCGCAGCGAATTTTCTGGCTGAAGACATATTGAAATATTTCGAAGTCAGGAAATTCTCTGCAACGCCGCATGTGGCAGCTTATCCGGCCTCGTAACAGATTTACTCATGCAATATCCGGGCTAGCCTCAATGGTGCGGACAGGGATGATGATGTTCCTGCCGTGTCAACTGTGAGAATGTGCGTGGATTTTCCCGAGCATCTTTCTCACCGCCTCGGGCATGCCGGTCCCCTTCATGGTTTCAGCCAGGTAAGAACTGGTGGCAATAATATGGATCACCTTGACCATGAAATCTCGTTTTCTCTCGGTCATGATATCCAGGGTGTTCATCTTATACATGTAGTACTCTCTCGAAGCTTTGCCCAGGAACTCCTGAACCTCCTTGAGGGTCATATTCTTCGGTTCTACCACCGGCTCAACGAGGTTGTATCGTCGGTAGTCGTCGACCACGGTGTACTCTTCGAGTTCGGGATAGATCTCCGAATAAGGCCAGGGGGCGATGGCCAGAAAGAAGGCCAGGTCGGGATTATAGTACTTGGCCAGTTCCAGCGTATGCTCCATGCTCTCCGGCGTATCATCGGGCATTCCCAGGACAAAAGAAGTCTCTGAGACAATATCGTATGCGTTGATCAGGTCCAGGGCCCGTTTGGATTCTTCCACTTTGATGTTCTTTTTGAATCGATCCAGGGCTTCCTGAGAGGTCGCTTCTACTCCGACGTAGATATGGTCCACAAGGGCGTCCCGGTACTTCCACATGATATTTTCGTCCCGGATGATATCATCCACCCGTGTCTCCATCAGAAGCTTGACGTCCACCTTCCGTTCCATCAGAAGGTCCAGGATCTGCTCCCATCGCTGTCTATCTTGGGTCGGTGTCTCATCGGCGAGCATCACCACACTGACGCCGTAGGTATCCCGAAGGTGTTCCAACTCAGCGACAAAGTTTTCCGGACTCCGCCCCCGCCAACATTGGTTCCAGAAAAGTTGCTGGGAGCAGAAGCTGCACTTCTGGCTGCAGCCTCTGGAAGAGCTAACGATAGCCAATACAGAATCTTTCATCGGTTTATAGGTGTAGATGGGCCAGTCGATCAGATCCCACGCTGTGGGCAGGCTGTCGAGATCCTGGATGAATTCTCTGGGCGGCGTCGTAACCAACGATTCGCCGCTCTTGTAGGCAAGCCCCTTGACCTCACGGAGATCGCCATCAGCATAAACCGTGTCCATTAATTCCACCATGGTGACTTCGCCTTCGCCCCGAACTATGAAATCGACAACCGGGGCGTGATCTCGCAGGATCTCTTCATAACAGAAGGTAGGGTGAACATTGCCGATAACCGTGACAATGTCGCTATCGATCTCTTTGGCGAGTTTGAGGACCTTCAGAGCATCGACGATCTCCGCCGTAAACGCGGTCGTGGCCACCACCGCCGGTTGTACCTCTCGAATCTTCTTTTCGATTTCGTCGTATCCATCCCAGTAACTCATGGCATCGTAGATGATAGGCTCATATCCCGCGGCCCTGAGACTCCCGGCAAGATAGACAAATCCAACGTTCAGCCAGACGCCCGCCGACTCGACAACGCCCGAGTGGTAGGGAGGGGTGATGAGCAGGATTTTCTTGTTTATTTTCATTGACTTCTCCGCTTCAATATTTCTTCAATTATACTACAATTTCTTGTTCCAGGGCTATCTTTTGCTCCGAGCATACCTCTCATCCGACCATATAGGCCGAATGGAGTCCCTTGACGAAATAAGGAATGACAAAAAACGTCACCACAGAAAAGAGCAGAGCCAAAATGACGTACCATGCTGAGATGCTCCCTTTCCACCGGAAGGTGACCCTGCCATGGAGATAGAGCCCATAGATGAGCCAGGTCAGGAGCGACCAGGTCTGCGTCGGTTCCCAACTCCAGTAGCTTCCCCACGAGTTGTTCGCCCAGATGGCACCTGTGATGACCATGATGGTCAACGTAATGAAACCGAAGGCCACGAGCCTGTAGCTGTAATCGTCAAGAACCCCCGGCGCAGGAACTTTTGCGAGAACGCCCGTTTCCCCGACCGTTTTGTCTTTTTTGAGCAGATAGAAGACCGACATGGCCACAGCCACGAACATGGCCGCCACCGTGAGCTTGGCAAAGATGATATGAACCAGTAGCCATGCGCTCCGCAAACTCGGCGGCAGGGCCTTGGCTTCTTTGGAGCCCATGAGGGCAAATCCCATCATGATGAAGGAGAGAGGCATAACCACCACGCCGAGGTTGGCGAACCTTTTGAATCCCCATTGAAAAATGAGAAAGAAGAGGACGGCGATCCAGACATTGGACGAAAGAATCTCGTAGGTGCTCAGGTATGGGCCGTGGCCGGTCATGGCCCAGCGGAATCCCAATGAGCACGTATGGAACAGAAGACCGCCCATGGCGAGGTAAACTCCGACCTTCCCGAACCTCTCCCGGGCAAAGACCAGTCCCCACGTGTAGGCGATGGAACTGAACACGTATGCGGCAATGGCAAGCCAATAGAATATGAAGTCCATCATGAAAAGGCTCCGGCCTCCAACTGGGCAATCTGGAAATCAAAACGTTCTCTTAACGACGCCTGGTACTTTTCCGTGGCTGCACCGATGACGACAAGATCACCACCGTCTTTCTTCTCGACCACGGCCCAATAGTTTTCAGGCACCCAGAAATAAATGACCACCAGCCCGATCATCAGAAAAACGAATCCGCTGAAGATGATGGGGACACCGTAGTCCCGAACAGCCAGAAAAGAGGTGTAGGGTTTCAGCGTGACAAACCGTAGCGTCAATCCCTCAAAGGAAAGGCTTGCGCCGCCGAATAGGACGCCCCGGAAGGTCCGGTGAGGCCCCTCCTGGGAGGTCACTTTCATCAAGGTTGCCATGTACTTGGTCTTGAACTGCTCCAGCCCCTCAATGTCTCCCAGCTTTTCCGTGAAGAGCTCCAAATCGAGATCGAGTCCGGTGCCCGGTAGTGTGACCCTGCTCGTCATTTTTTCTCCCGGCTTTTCCGGTATACCGAACCGCGCTTCTCCCTGGACACGGGTGCCCTCCGAGTCTATTGCCTCCAGCCCTGCAAGATAACCGTGACGATTCCCTTGGTAAATCGTCATTCCCTCGATCTTTAAGGGGCTGTTCACTTGAATCCGTTTCTGCCCCAGGTCGTTGCCGCGGCTATCGTAGAGATGTACGACACCGGCCCGTTGTTTCACCACGCCCGGCTTCCAGTAGGAAAGATCGATAGCTTTCAGTTCGATCTTGAATTTCTTGTCGCCCTTGAACAGCAGGGGTGCATCCGACCTCCTCAGATAGTTCTCCCGTGCCTCTACAAACACGTCGCCCGGGGAGAGTTCCAGGTAGCCCGAATATCGGCTCATATAACTCGCAAGCCCGCCAACGAGAACAATAAAGAAGGTGAGATGAAAGAAGAGGACGCCCCACCGGCCTGCGTCCCGCTTGCCGGCAAAGAGACGGGTTTCGGGGCCATCCTGCTCGCTAATTACCTGAAATCCCTTTTCCTTTAAAGATTGAGTCACTAAGTTCTTCGAGTTCTTGGGAAGTCGAAACTCGGTATTGCAGCTCAACGAACGGATCTCATCAACCGCGCGAAACCTGCGAAAGCTGCGCTGTTTGCTCATGACCCTGCGGGCCATGAGGAGGCTCGAAAAGCCGAGATTTACCACCACGAACAAAAGCAGCACAAAGAAGGGCTTTTCAAGGCTTTCCGTAGAATCAAGACCGAAGGAATTCAGAGCCCCGAGCCACCACGGGACCCCCTCGCCATCCTGAGAAAGAACCTGCTTTTGGGCAATGAGGGCCCGCTGACCAATGAAGAGCGCAAGCAAAAGCATGAGGAAAAATGCGAGCTTGAGACTCCCGAGTCTGTGGATAATGGTGTTATTGCCTCTCGTTTTACCCCGTTCCATAGTTGCTATTCTATCATAACCCTTTAATTTATAGAGAAAAAACAGAGGCCGGTCTTTCAACCGGCCTCTGTTCTCCATTTCTTCTCAACCCGGGTTGTTCAAGCGACCTAAAGCCTGCAAGAGCTGTGAAAGCCATTACCGTTCCAGCCCCCGGAGGGAACGCTGTCCACGCTCTCGTCCATACGAGTCGGCGAAAGGAGCCTCTTTCTTTGGGTGCCGCCGTGGGGCACGGCGATGTGGCAAGCCTGGCAGGGCTCCTTGGCATGTCCGCTCTTACTGTAATGGAGACTCTCACCGCCGCTATTACTGTAGCCGCTGCTGGTAAAGTCCGCACTGTGGCAGTTAAAGCACCAGACGGTCCCCGGATTATCATTATAGGTAACAGTGGCGTTCCAGTCGGTGTACGGACTCCCTGCCGGAACTTTAAGAATCGGACTGCTGGTCGATCCGTGGGGTCCTTCCGGGACGCTCACGCCGCCGTCGGCATCTTCGGGGCCGTGGCAGTCGGAGCAGCGCATCTTGGCCCCACGCAGGGTCGCGTCCGAGGCACCGTCATAGCGAGGCATCATCTTGCCCACATAGGTGGAGTTGAAGATCATGGTGCTTGTCGTTGCTTTGGAAGCACCCTTGTCGTTCTCCACCCAATGGTAACTGTCATTATTGGTGTTGAACAAGACGGCGTGGTTGCTGCCGGTCATGGGTCCGCTATTCCAGTCGGAGTGACAGGTGAAGCAGAGCTGATACTGCTGGTCCGGGTTGGTGATGGTCGACAGCGTATACGTCGGTGTGCCCCCGGCCGCAGGCGTGCTCGGGTCAACGCCGGCGACACCATTGATCGGGTTTGAAGCCGTCGCCTTATGGGGGTTATGGCAGTTCTGGCATCGACTGGCGTTGTGTGCTGACGCCTTGGCGAATTCTGCCTGCATATTCATGGCAGACGGGCCATCGGCATCGTGACACTCGAAGCAGAGGTTCGCATCATTCGGCCGGTCCAGCATCTTATCGAAATCCGAGCCATGACCCTTATCATGACAGTCGAGGCAGGTTGCCGACAGAGATTGCTCATGAGACGAGCCGAGCCAGTCGTTTTCTATATTGAGCGGGCTGTTGCTGTCCGACGGGAACGGTGTCGGATGATTCCCGTCGTGGCAGCTGAGGCAGAAGGCCTCCGCCGTCAGCGGGTTCCCGTTGTAGGTGTAGGACGGGCCGCCATCCTGGTCAGCCAAGAGAACGCTCTCGCCGTCGCCAAAGGTCGTATGGGAAGCTTGGTCGTGGCAGACGGTGCAGTCGTCTTCGGTCACTACCTCCGACGTTACCGGCCCATTCACCACATGGTGGGACGTCCGAACGAAGTCACCATTGCCGTCTCCGGCGGTCCCTTCGACGATCTGGCGGCGGTTGGTGTCACTCGAGCCAGCAGGCGGTGATTGGTTGTGGCAACTGAGGCACCCGCCGATAGGCTCGAATCCGGCCGTATGGGGGTGACAGGCCGAACAGTTGCTGCTGTCGTTGTGGGACTGTCCGAGCGGCGC
>CAYUBU010000362.1:0-13245 GCA_964443105.1 uncultured Nitrospirota bacterium | reverse complement strand
ATCGTCACCAACGGCATAGCTGGTTTCCATCCGGAAATGCCCCTTTTGCGCAATCTCTGCGTCGATCTGCGGAATTACTTGTGCGACGTACTCGAGTACGTCTCCGCATAATTCCTTGATCTCCTTGACCTTTCACAAAATTGGCAGTTTCCGAATTGGAAACAATTTATTGTAACCATCCGGAGGTGAAGCGTTTCCGGATGGACACTAGCTGGTTCACTCCTCTGAAGGCAGCCTTACGCCCCAACAAGAGGCCATCCGCCGCATTGGGCACCGGTCTTGGTTGCAGGCCCATGATCCCGATATACAGAAAAAGTCGGGGGATCCCCATCTCTGAAGATCCCCCGCAGAACCAGTGAGCCAACACCCTCCTGAGCCCAGGTTAATGCCTTTTATCTACCCCTAACCACACTTGGAGTAACCGCAAGCATGACAGGTGACGCATCCCGACGCCCTCTCCAGTGTATCCGTCGCCCCGCAGTCGGGGCAGGTGTTACCGACCAGAGAGACCGAACTCACATCCAGGTGAACACCGTTATCCCCATTCTTACCATTCTTGCCGTTGGTACCGGGCCGCTTCATATAGCGCCGTTCCAGAATTCGGGCGACAGCGTCGGGGATGGAGCGGACGAGCCCATCCTTCTGGAATACGGGATAATCGCCTCCGATACCTTTGAGCTGCCCCACAACCTTCTCCACGGGAATACCGTAGGAAAGGGAGAGCGTGACGAGACGTCCGATTGCCTCGGTCTTGGCCATCATTGATTGCCCCGATTTCCCCATGGTGGCAAAAACCTCAACAGGCCGCCCGTCCAGTTCATTGACCGTAATATAGAGGGCTCCATGCCCCAATTTCATCTTGGCTGTAAAACCTTCCAAAGTCTCGGGACGGCCCCGCAGTTGCTGCGGCGGCACGGGTAAGGGCTCGTAGCCGTCGGATGTTTCTTTCTTAGTCTCCGTCTTCGCCTCCTTACCGACATTGAGTACCTGCTGCCCCTTGCTCCCGTCCCGGTAAATGGTCACCCCTTTACAACCGGTCTCGTAAGCCCGGAGGTAGACCTCCTCTATCTCTTCCCTGGTCGCGTGGTTGGGGAAGTTCACCGTCTTACTAACGGCGTTGTCCGTATATTTCTGGAAGGCTGCCTGCATGCGAATATGCCACTCGGGCGTCACGTCATGGGCGGTCACAAAAACCTCTTTCACATCCTTGGGAATTTCGGGAATCCCATGGAGTGTACCCTTCTCGGCAATTTTTTCCATCAGCGCCTCAGAATAGAACCCCCGCCGGATGGCAACCTGCCTGAAGGCTTCATTGACCTCCATGAGCTTGTCGTTGTCCATGACGTTCCGGTAGAAGGAGAGCGCAAAGAGAGGCTCAATCCCCGATGAGCAGTCAGCAAGGATGGATAGGGTTCCCGTAGGAGCGATGGTGGTCGTCGTGGCGTTGCGGACTTTCGGCATCCCAGGCTTATCATAGATGCTTCCCTTGAAGTTGGGAAAGGTCCCTCTGCTCTTGGCCATCTCTTCCGACGCACCCCGGGCCTCGTTCTGGATGAAGGACATGACCTCCTCAGCCAGCTCAATCGCCCGTTCCGAATTGTAGGGAATCCCCATGGCGATCAGAAGATCGGCCCACCCCATGATGCCCAGTCCAATCTTTCGGTTTCCCCGGACCATTTCGGTGATCTTTCGAATGGGGAACTGGGATTTGTCGATCACGTTGTCCAGGAAATTCACCGAGCCCCAGACGACCCGCCGCAGCCGATCGTAATCGACGGCGGGAGCCTCCTCCACTTCCTTGATCATCTTGGCCAGGTTGATAGAGCCGAGGTTGCAGGCTTCGTAAGGGAGCAGAGGCTGTTCGCCGCAGGGATTGGTACTCTCTATCTCCCCCAGCGCCGGCGTCGGGTTGTCCCGGTTGAGGCGGTCCAGGAATACAATACCGGGGTCACCGCTCTTCCAGGAGAGGTTGACGATCTTGTCGAAGAGCTCCCGGGCGTTCAATGTCCCTGTTGTTTCCCGGGTACAGGGATCGACCAGTTCATAATCGGCACCGGTTTTGACCGCCTCCATGAAAGCCTCGGTCAGGCCCACGGAAAGGTTGAAATTGTTCAGGCTGCCGTCGTTCTCCTTGGCATGAATGAATTCGACGATATCAGGATGATCGACACGGAGGATCCCCATATTGGCGCCCCGCCGGGTGCCGCCCTGTTTGACCTGCTCCGTAGCCGTATTGAAGATCCGCATGAAAGAGATGGGGCCTGAAGCCACACCCCCGGTGGATCCAACCTTGGCGTTCTTGGGTCGAATTCTTGAGAAGGAGAATCCCGTTCCGCCGCCCGATTTATGGATCAGGGCCGCATGCTTCAGCGAGTCGAAAATCCCTTCCATGGTATCGTCCACCGGGAGAACGAAACAGGCGGAAAGCTGCTGCAATTCACGGCCGGCATTCATCAATGTAGGCGAATTGGGCAGGAATTCGAAGTTGGTCATCTGGCGGTAAAATTGTCTTGCCTTCTCGTCCACATTGGCCTTCTTGTTGTAAATGACTTCGGCTTCGGCAATATTGCGCGCAACCCGGAGAAACATATCCCGGGGCTTCTCCAGCGGGTTTCCGGCATCGTCCTTCTTGAGATAACGTCGCTCAAGGACACGGACCGCGTTGGCGGAGAGGGAAACGCGCTCCTCTTTCGGGGCAATGGGCGCAGGCAGAATGAGACGGGGCACCTGTTTGATACCGTATTTCAAGAGCTTGGCCTCTATCAGCTTTTCCATAACCGCATAAGTCAGCTTCTCATCCTCCAAACTTGAGAATTCCCGCTCGATATCGAGGCTGATGATGTCGGCCATCTCGCGATTCCCGTGATTCTGTTGAAGGAGGGCATTGGCGAAAAATTCCCGGTCCCAGGCAAAGGGGATCCCCATTGCACTGCTGTCCAACATGCCCCTGCCCGCCGTGGTCTGTTTTCTGGCCCCCATATCTGTCCTCCTTAAACTTGCTTGGCAATTGGTTTTCGAGAAGAAGCTTCTTTTCGTGACTTTCCCGTCTCTTTCCGCCGGGATCTTTCCGCCCACTGGCCCAAAGATTCCGGGATCACTGGCGGCCCTGAATAATCTTCACAGAAAGCCCACAATTTATCCACAAAACCCTCTGGCTTTTTAAACAGGATTCTGACAGGTTTCCCACAAAAACAATATATGTTGTATATAGGGTGACCTTTATACCACAATATATTGTGATGTCAAGAAAAAAGAACCATGACGTGAAGGAAAAATTTCTGACCGCAGAAAAGACAGAAAACAGGACGAATCCGGGTGCCCTACAGGGACGCTGGAGGCAACGGGAAAACCATCAGGAGAGGATGTAGGCAGGTCGTTTCCTTTAGGTTTTGCGCCACAAACCGGGCCAGCTGAGCCCCAGCAGGCTGATGCCAAACAAAACCATGGTGCCGAGTTCCGGCACGGGATCGACACCGGCTTCCTCCTGCTCTTCAATCACAGAATCTACAGAGCCCGGGGCGCCGTCCTGATCAGAGCTGAAGGAAGATAGGTCAAACTCCCGCCATTGCCCGGCGAGAGCCAACTCAAGCGACCCTCCGGCTCCGCTGACCAGTTCCCCATCACCTGCGCCGCGCCCCCCCCAAAAACCGTCGGCGAAAAGATCGCTCCGCAAGACGGAGGGTTCGGGCAGACCGTGGGACAAAGGGTCACCGGTAATTTCGGCAGAGATGTCACTGGCAAGGATCTCGTCTCCTGCTGCGGGGCCGGCATCTTCCCCCGCCGTCCCAGCCTTTGGTGATAAACCCTGCTCCCTTGATTCCGGCTCGGGAGTCTGTATTTTGATAGAGGCCAGTGTCGCCCCGGCCGGGGAATCTTCTCGGTTCCTCTGCTCTTCCAGCGCCCTTTGGTTCCCGACTTCGTGCTGCCGCTGCAGGTCTCCCCCCCGGGTCCAGGAGACTCGACTGAGAACGTTCACTGAAAGAAGAAAGACGCTGACCACAAGGACGATTCCCAGCTGTTGCGGTGTTATTCTTGATTTCATGACAACAACCCCTCAGAAAGACTGTGACCCATAGGAGACACGAACACCAATATTGCTGATCCATATCCCTATCCGGGAAATAAACGCTGTAATTCAATAATAAACCGAAATAATGGTAATTAGAACAAAAAAATCATGCAAATTAGCCTATTATAGCAACTGGATACCCATATTATGACTTATTTTGTGGGAAGACAAACCTCAAGAGCTACTGATCGGAGAAACAGGGAAACGACCGCCGTTACGCTGTCGGCATTCTTTACACTTCTAACTTATTGTATGCAAAAGGTTTTTAGACAACGCACCGGAATGGCCGTCGGTAAACTGTCGGCCATCTTAACAGTTTCTGGCAACCTGCCCTGTCCCTTGGAAAATGGGAAATAATTTTCTATTACAAATCAACAACTTGCAAGGCCCATGGAATTGGCATTCATTTTGCTACCAAGACTTAATTATCAAAGGGTTGTGTTCCCTCTCCCTTGAAAAAAAGAGGTTCCAGATTTTTTGCCGGTTTCTCTGGGTAAAATAATAACTGGGAAAGCCCCCGGAGGGGGGCTTTTTTTCCTGAGATTCAGGCGCTAATCGTTGTCTTGCCTCTTAAAGCGGAGTAGGGGCACACGCCTCCCTATCGATGAGAACGAATAAGGAAAGTCTGTCATGAGCAATCAATCGGGAGTGGAAAATCAAGAAATGGAGCTCGCCCATCGAATACGATCGGGCGACGCCCCATCCTTTGATCTCTTCTTCGATCTTTATTTCCCGAAGATTTACAATTACATTTACAGCAGGGTCGAAGACCACCGGGAGACAGAAGAGCTCGTGGACCGGGTCTTCAGAGCGGCCGTGGGATCACTGGAGTACTTCGACAACACCCTACTACCCCTTGATCTGTGGATGCACAAAATAGCCTGCAGCGTCGTGCCAAGGGCTCCGGATAGGGATACCTCCTCCTAAAACCGGGCCGCGCAGCCCGTTTTTCCCAATCGCCTGAAGAACCAGGTGGAAGAAATACCTCCCCTTTCTCCCTGGATCCCCCCTTTTCCACTTGCCCGGTTGTCAAGGACTTCCATCGCCTGACAGGTCCACTGGGCGGGTGCGGCAAAAGATATCAAAACGGCATCACTTCACCTACCTTTGCTGCTTCCTCCTCTCGCTGTCGCAGCGTATTACATAGATTGCCTCACGCCTCGATTCCGCCGCGCCTCTGTCTGTCTTGTTCTGACGCTCCACAGAAAAACCCCACCTCGAAAGAGATGGGGTTTTTCTAAGCATCGGTCGTTGATTAAATTAATCACGGCTCATACATTTTGCCGCAGGACTATTTCTTCAATCTCCTCAGTCCCGCCAATCCGATCAACCCGGAACCGATCAGTAAAAAGGAGGCCGGCTCGGGAACGGCCGCCGGAGTCACATCCTCTGCATACGCCTCGGTCAGGGTGCTGTCCCCCAAAACAACAGCCAGAGGGAAATATTCGCCGCCCAGGAGACCGAGGCCCGGGAGTCGCCCCTCTTCAAACAGATTCGGCCCGAGACCGGATGCGCCGTATTCCAGGGTCCCGTGACCGCCGGCAACCTCAGCTGCCGCCTCGAGCTCCAGTTTTTGGCTCAAAGTGGCTGGATCGTATTTCCCAGCCACCGCCAGGGCAGCAAGGCCGAAGAGAAAAACAGCGCATAGGAAGGGCGCCTTACGCCTGACTCGTTTGCGCTTCCACCGCCTTTTCCTGACCTGCATCTCTATTCTCCTTCAGCGAGAAAGGGAAAAGCCCGCAACCTTCCGGATAGGGCCTCAGGTATGCCGCACAGTTTCCCTGTTGCTGTCGGCAAGATACGGATAATCCGCCGATCAAACGGGAGTGATTTAGTCTATGAGTAACAATTAAAGGGAAAAAGACACAGCAATAGGCCAAAAAATATGGGAAAAAATCTAAACCATGGGAATATAGCGAAATCGTCTATAAGTCTTGCCCCTGGTCGCGGATGCACTGCTGCCGCCGAAAGCAGCCGAGCCAGACTCACTGAAGCTTGGGACTGCTTTACCTTCGGAAGCACCCAGTGTCCTCAGTCTTTACGCCGGTGCGAATCGCACCCCGGTGAATTGTCAGATTCTTTAACAAAGACAAATAGCCGATTTTTATCAATTATCAGCAGAATGGGCCCATTTATGACGGGGCAGGCGTCGATTTTCTTTACAGATTTTGAAGGTTTGGAAGGCTCATTTTTGACCTGAAACATGGCTCAAGATTTTTATCATTTAAAATCATGGGGTTGAAGACGCGCTGAAACTGGCACCATTATTGCAAATCTTCCAATCCAAAAACACTTGCTGTATGTACCCCCCGGGAAAAAGACTTTCCGGTTCCCGAACGGTCTTAGACGCGGCCTGCAGTGATAAAGCGATCGGTTGCTTGACCCATGAGCGAGTTCTCACACAACAATCCCTGGATCTGCAGCATCTGCAGTGCTCCCTGTGAAGTGGCCGCATGCGGCGTCTGTCGACGCTGCAACCGGGTTGCCTGCCAGCTTCATTTGCGACACAGCCTGGACAGTCGGGATCTCATCGATGAGCATGGCGACCGGCTCACATGCCTGAACTGCGTAGACGAAAAAGAAAAAATTGAGAGCGTCACCCTCTGGAAGTGGCGGGTTCGGGCGATAAGGCGGCTGGAGCAGCACTCCAGCCGTCCGCAAGAACTTGCAAGGGAAACCACAGGAAGGGGACACGCGTTCCCGGGCACTGCGGAAAAGGAAGGCACGGCGCCATGAACAAGGGCTTCTCTGGCAGGCATATCGGCAACATCCTCGAATATTCGGGCGGTCTCGTGGTATGCTTGGACAAGGATCTCCAACGAATTAAAGAGTTGACCGGCGCAAGAGAACAGGTCCTACCGCTCTTGAGAAAGATGGATTTGTCCCAGACCAGGATTCAAAGGAAGGTTCAGAAAGGAACGCATTTTGTGTGGGAACCACTCAATCGCCGCCGGTTTCTTGGACTTTTCATCTAGACACCCACGCCCGAATCAATCGCACATCACACGTCAAAGGGCATCCATTGCAACGCCCCATTACAGGAGAACTCGAGTCTTTGGTTTAATGGCGGGAGAGGGCGGGAATCGAACCCACCAAGCGGGGTATTAAGCCGCCCCACCGGATTTGAAGTCCGGGCCGGACACCAGCACCGAATCCTCTCCCATGAGGAATCACGACGCAGCAGGGAGCACAGCTTGCCGGAAGCAGGTAGTCTCCTGGACGGTATAGAAGCGCCACGAAGGGCCGCTGCCCCGATCCGCTTCACTGCCAGAGCCCAGGGGGCACCCATACCCAAAAGACACGCCCCCGTTAATCTACTCTATTCCCAGAAACTGCCGGTAGTAGCCAAACTCTTCTGCAAAGTTGGGGGTGAAAATGCCAGTCCCCAGGTCTCTTCGGATCTCCTCCATAGACCAGAACCGAACCTCCGTAATCTCTGCCGGGTCAAAGGAAATCTCGCCGTCGTAACGGCACAAATAGGTGCGTACATTTTCTGATTCAATGGCGTTGCGCAGGGGATAGGCGTAGAGAAAATCGAGGCTGGCCTCTTCAATGCCGAGTTCCTCATTCATTTCCCGCCGGGCGGCGGCATCATACTCTTCCCCTATATTCAGGTGTCCCCCCACCGAGGTATCCCATTTGTCCGGCTGGATATCTTTCTCTGGTGAGCGTTTCTGGAGAAGTAGCTCCTCTCTCCCATTGACCACAATCACATGGGCGACACGGTGCACCAGTGCGGGATCCCCGTGGCATCTAAACCGGAGGGCGGTACCGATCACACGGTCCTCGTCGTCCACAATGTCGAAGTATTCGATCCCCTTCTCCTGATTCATAGCGTAAGATTCAAGAAGACTGACGTTGCCATGGCTTCGCTCCGTAGGGCCCCATGACCTGCCGCAAACCTGTGAATCGGGATAACAGGAGGCCTTTTTTTCTGTAAGATCACGGCTGCAATATTTTCAAGAGATTTCCCAGAGTCGCCACGTGACCCCGCTCAAAAACCACCAGCTCTTCGAAAGCCTCCCGGGTCTCAGGATCGGTCGCCCTTTTAACCATCTCCGAGTAGAAACCGACGGCATCTTCTTCAAAACGATGGGCCATCCTCACCGCCTGAACTTCGTCTGCAAGGGTCATGGTCACCGATTCCGCCTCCGGCCCCGACGGAAAGACGCCGCCTTCCATGTAATCTTCGAAATAGCGCTGAACCATTTCCTCCATAGCCGGATCGAGGTACCACTCGGCGTCGGGGTCACTCAACATGGCTTCGATATCGGACACATGCTTTCGCTCCTCCTCGGCCATCTTCGTAAACACCGTCTGGACACGCTCGTTTTTCACCCGGTCTCTCATGCCTGAGTAAAAGCGGAAACCCGTCCTCTCCAGGGCTATAGCAATCTTCTTTGCTTCATCCACGTTAAATTTCTTCCCTTCAAAAACGCTGAGTAGATTCTTTTTTTTATCCACTTTGCAAGTCTCCCTAGGCGATTAATGATTGGAGCCTTAGTCTACTCCAAAAAGTGTTTTTTGCGCAAACCCTTATACGGCCCCGATTCTATCAGAATTGCCGGAAAGGGATCAAGGGAAAGATCGAAAGAATGCTCAGATCCCGCACAGCCGGCAGGAGCCGTCGAATTCCTCGTCTACCGTGCCGTTCTCTCCGGGCAGATTGAGGACCTGCCCCCCTTTGCTCCCGTAACGATAGACCGTCACGCCCTTGCATTTGAGCGCATGGGCTCGCAGATAGATCCTGCGGACATCTTCTGCTGTGGCATCCTGGGGGAGGTTGACCGTTTTGGAAACGGCGTTGTCCGTGTGCCGCTGAAAAGCGGCCTGTATCTTCAAATGCCGCTCAGGGGCGATATCCATGGCCGTTTTGAAGAGCGCCCGAGTCTCCCGGGGAATGGCCCGAATTTCCTGTATACTCCCTTTGCCGATGATCTCGTCCCGCACCAGATCCGTGTAAAACCGTTTGCCCTGGACGAGCGCTTCAAAGAGCCGATTCACCTCTTGCAGTTCACTGCCGTCGAGAACGCGGCGGACAAAGGAGATGGCAAATAGCGGCTCAATCCCGCTGGTGGTGCCCGCGATGATGCTGATCGTCCCTGTGGGGGCCACGGTGGTGACCGTGGCGTTGCGAAGGGCCGGAGCGCCTTTGGCCCCATAGATGCTTTTGGGAAAATTAGGGAAGGCGCCCCGCTCCCGGGCCAGCCGCGCCGATGCCTGCCGCGCCTCCCCGGTGACAAACCCCATAAGGCGGCCCGCAAACCGAAGGGCTTTCTCCGAATCATAGGGTATACCCAGCTTGATCAGCATTTCAGCAAACCCCATGACCCCCAGACCGATCTTACGGTTGGCCAGGGTGATCTTTCTGATCCGCTCCAGGGGGAATCGATTAAGGTCGATAATATTGTCCAGAAAACGGACGCCGGCACTGATGATCGTCCGCAGTTTTACGTAGTCCACCCGTCCACGGCGGACCATATGAGAAAGGTTGATCGATCCCAGGTTGCAGCTTTCATATGGATAGAGGGGAAGTTCGCCGCAGGGGTTGGTCCCCTCCATCTCACCCAGGGCCGGGGTGGGATTCTTCCGGTTGACTTCGTCAATGAAGAGCATCCCCGGATCACCGGTCTTCCACGCCATTCGGGCCATGAGATCGAATAAGGTCACGGCATCCTCGCGACCGGTCTCCTTGCCGGTCTTGGGATTGATCAGCGGCACCGCCCGCCCCCGTTTCACGGCCTCCATAAACCGGTCGGTCACGGCCACGGAAATATTGAAATTGGCGAACCGTCCGGGATTTTCTTTGGCCTTGATGAAGGTCACGATGTCGGGGTGATCGACGCGAAGCACGCCCATATTGGCGCCCCGGCGGCGGCCGCCCTGCTTCACCACGTCCGTGGCTTTGTCAAACACCTCCATGAACGATACCGGTCCCGAGGCGACACCGCCCGTCGATCTCACGATATCCCCTTCAGGCCTGAGCCTGGAAAAATTGAAGCCCGTCCCGCCGCCCGATTGATGAATGACCGCCATATCGGAAACGCTCCGGAAGATGCCCCGCATGGAATCGGGCACGGGCAGGACAAAACAGGCGGCCAGCTGCCCAAGTCGCGTCCCGGCGTTCATAAGTGTCGGTGTGTTGGGAAGGAAATCAAGGTCACTCATCATCTCGAAAAAGGTCTCTTCCATCTCATCGGATTTCTTCCCCTTCCCGTAGGCATCCTCGGCACCGGCCACATGGCGGGCGACCCGGGAAAACATCTCCTCCGGAGTCTCCACAACGGCACCGGTGGAATCCCGCCTGAGGTATCGGTGATTCAAGACGATTCTGGCATTCTTTGTGAGCCTGGCCATAATCGCTTACCGCCCTTTCCCGATGGCCGCCTGTAAAACTTCCCGCAGCTCCGGGGGGACACGGACAGGCCTTCCGCGCTGGCCGATACAGGCAAGGCGGGTGGAACCTTCCGCAATGCGGGCGTCATCGCTTTCCCGGCGTACACGGCACGCCAGGTCAAAGGCGGCCCCCGAGAGGTCGGTGCACCGGGTCTCGATCAGCAGCACGTCGCCATATTTTGCGGGCGTAAGATAGGCGACCTCCGCCTTTGTCACCACAAAAACCACGCCTCGGTCGATCCAGGCCTTCAGATCAAAACCCCGCTCCAGGAGAAACTCAGTCCGGGCCGCCTCAAAGAAACGGAGGTAGTTGCCATAGTAGACCACCCCTCCTGTATCCGTATCCCCGTAGTAGACTCTGAGTCTGTACATGCCTTGCCTCCTGGATCGTCTCGCAAAACCATATCAGTGAGAGCATGTTTTGTAAAGCTGGCAGCACAGCAGCGAGGGTGTAAAAGCTGGGAGGGGATAGGGTGCAGTCAGGACTTCTGCCTGTCTGCTTTCACTGCTCTCTTTTGGGGGGCAGATAGTCTTCCTTGTAGGCGACATAATTGGCCGCTGACCGTCGAAACCAGGCAATCTCCTTGTCGGTGAGATCCCGTACCGCCTTTGCCGGCCTGCCGAATGCCAGGACTCCCGAGGGGATATGGGTCCCCTCGGTCACCAGGCTTCCGGCACCGATGAGCGTATTCTCCGAGATTTCGGCGCCATCAAGGATGATGCTGCCGATGCCGATCAACGTGTTGGAGTGAATGGTGCAGCCGTGCAGTGTCACCCCGTGCCCCACGGTCACGCCATCCATGAGAATCAGGGGGTGGGTGCCTTTGGTCACGTGCAGCAGGGATCCGTCCTGAACATTCGTTCGGGCTCCGATTCGGATGTGGTGGACATCGCCTCGGATAATCACGCCGAACCAGATGCTCGACTCCTCGCCCACGGTGACATCACCAATAATGTCGGCGCCGGGGGCAACAAAGACCGTCGGGTGGATCTTCGGGCTCATTCCCTTGTATGGCAGAATCATGGCGCTTTCCTCTCTCTTCGGGCCCCGGCTGCTCTTTGGCCGCGTCCGAAAGACTTCTCGGCGATCTTGTCGAGCTTCGGGGTCAGGCGGGGCCCCCGGTACCCGCGCTGTCCGCCCACGTAGGGGCAGCCGGCCGGCAGGACGCCCAAGGCGATCACCTCGGCGCTGATCTTGACACAATCGGCTTTCGCCTCCGTTCTGAACTCGTAGGCGATGCAGAGACCGGTGTCGCGATCGAGGTATTCACAGGGCCGATCGGTGTACACCACCGACCCATCGTCTTTGAGGACCTTGTAATAGCAGCAGATCGTGCAGCGGAGACAATGATCTTTTGTCATCGGTGATTTCATCCACAGAACCCCATGCGGCCCCCCAGGTGGAAAGCCGATCTCTGTCACGTCCCGGGCATCCAGAGCCCGCCGTGGACCGGGAGCACGGCGCCCGTAATGTAGGCGGCCCGGTCGGAGGTGAGGAAAAGAGCCGCTTCCGCAATATCGTCAGGCTGGCCGAATTTTTTCTGGGGAACCCGGGCCAGCCATCGACGCTTTTCTTCTTCAGAATGGGTCCCATAGTCATCGGTTTCGATGAGACCCGGGCTGATCGCGTTCACCCGAATATTGTATTTTGCCTCGGAACGGGCCAGCATCCTGGTGAGCATGAGGACCGCCGATTTGGCGATGCCGTAGGCCGGCGAATTGGGAAGTCCCCCGGGTCCAACCTCCCCGTGAAGACAACCGATGTTGAGGATCTGCCCTTCCGCCTGGTCTCTCATAAATTCCAGGGCGTACTTGCTGCAGTAGTAAGCGCTGCTCAAGTTCGACTGGATCATCCCGTCCCATTCGTCGGGGGAGGTTTCCGCCAGAGGCTTGATCAGCATGGGCCCCGCGTTATTGATGAGTATGTCAATTCGGCCCAGGTCCCGGACGGCAGACTGGAGCAGTCGTTTCGCCTCCTCCGCCCGGGCCACGTCGGCCCGGTAGAGCCGCGAGGGGGACTCGATCTGCTGAACTTCCATGAGGGTCTGTAGTGCAGATGCCTGATCAGAGACATAGTTCAAACCGATTACGGCGCCGGCCTCGGCAAAACGGAGAGCGATTTCTTTCCCGATGCCCCGGGTGCTCCCCGTCACCAGCACGATGGGATGGGCTCTCATTCCGTCAAACTCCTAAGGGCCTCACCGCGCGAAGCGCTTCGCCGGGAGAGGGGAGACTTTCTGCAGGGACCCGTCCGGCTACTGGGAGGCCGCTGTCTTATGCCGCCGCTTCCAGAAAGGCGAAAGCTCCCGAAGCTGGTGGATAATGGGCGGCAGCTTCTCCAGGATGTGGTCTATATCCTCTTCCGTATTGAACCGGCTCAAGCTGAAACGGACGGAACCGTGGGCCGCGGTGAAGGGAACACCCATGGCCCGAAGCACGTGGGACGGTTCCAGAGAACCGGAGGTACAGGCCGATCCTGACGACGCGGCAATGCCCTCCCGGCTCATGAGGAGGAGAATCCCTTCACCCTCGATATACTCAAAACTGATGCTTGTGGTGTTGGGAAGCCGGTGCTCCTTTTCACCGTTGAGCAAGGCGCCGGGCACCCGCTCCAGAAGCGCCGCTTCCAGCCTGTCCCGCATCGCCCGCACCCGGGTGTTCTCGTCTTCAAGGAACTCCCCCCCCAGCTCACAAGCCTTGCCCAGCCCGATAATGTAAGGAACGTTTTCTGTTCCGCTCCTTCTATTGTCCTCCTGATGACCACCAATAATCAAAGGATC
>CAYUBU010000361.1:0-7655 GCA_964443105.1 uncultured Nitrospirota bacterium | reverse complement strand
AGTGCCCGAAGGAGCGACTGCGTCAAGGACAAGCCGCGCTGGGCTCCCGCCAGGGCAATGACGATAAGTGCCTCCAACCCCACAAAGAGAAGGGCTTCACCGGCGCGGCCTCCGGCCGTTGATTCCATGGCTGCCACGACAGCATCAACGATGAGTTGGCCCACGTAGGCTGCCGCCGCAGGCAGGACTCCGGCGATGAGGGTGAGGATGGCAAGGGCGGCGGTGAGACCCCGGTTCGTCGACCAGACGAGTTCGACGGCACGGCGGCTGTACCGGAAGACGCCGACAAAACGTCCCAGAGAGCCCGGGAGTTTGTTATTTGATTCACGCGAGTTATTCAATGCGGGTGCACGTTGGCCGGTTGTAAGAATATCTTCAATAGTCTGGGCGCGGCGAGCTGGCGAAGGGGCTTGCGCCGTCCATGAGCCGATGTTAGATCTTTCACGGGCAACTTTCAAGCGATTTGTCGTACCGGCGGCCTTCGTTCGCCTCCGGGTGCCCCTGGGCTTTGAAATAGAGAGCAGCCTCAATCTCACCGCCGATCCATCGATTGAGGCAATAACATTCTTTATTGATAAACCAACGTGAACTCTTGACAAATCTCGGATCGGTGCTATTAATGGGATTATCAAGTATAACAAAAGTTCAGGTGCACGAGTCCAGATCGAGTTTTGCCGGGCCAATGAGATTGAGGAGGGTTATATGGCGCGAAAACTGGACGTTGCAGTGTTGCTGTGTGATGAGCTCTCTTCCCGGGCTTCTGAAACCCCGGAAGAAGATCCCAAGACGGTCTTGTTTGCCCTGCGAGGCATCAAGTATTTTAAACTGGCGGGTGAGGATATGGAATCGGTGGTTGCCCTGCTCCGGGGCAGAGGAAACCATGAACATGCCGTGCTCGTCGATTTTCTCCAAGATCTCAATATCCGGGATATCGATCGAGGCATCCGCCACCTTGAAGTAGGACTCCATTCCGGGCAGGGTCTCGCTTCCTGAGAATGCCTGTCTCTACCTCCTTCCGCCTGGGAGGCGCTGGACCGGGGCTTTGCCCTCGGCGGCCCCCTCTTTGCTTCGCCGCACCAACCAGTAGAGTCTCTTGCAAAATGATCGAGATGGCCGGGAGGCACTGTACCGTGAATCCGGTGCCCGGTGTTGGGCGAACCAAGCCGGCAGCGGTAAAAAGAGCCATCCCGTCAGCCGGAGTGGGGCGCTGGGGCCACTTGCTCCTGTGATGCAGCCAACAGGCGCTGGTAATAGGCCAGAAGGAGGCAGGTCATGGGGAGAGCAATGAGGAGTCCGAAAATACCGAGGAGTTTGCCCCAGATGGAAAGAGAAAGGAGAATGGCCGCGGGACTCAGTCCGGTGACGTCGCCCATGATCTTGGGCACTAAAAAGGCGTCCTGAACAATCTGGGCCACTGCGAAGACCAGACCCGTGAGCCCCAGGACAAACCAGAAATTTGCCCCCGTCTCCAGGGCATGAACCAGGGCCAGAAGAACTGCGGGAATGATCCCGATCATTTGGAGATAGGGGACCATATTCAGAAGGCCGATAAAAAGACCGAGCAATATGGCCATGGGCAGGCCGATGAGCCAGAAACCGGAAGCGAAGATGACCCCGACGATGCTTGCCACCAGCGCCTGAGCGCGAAAGTAGCGGTTCATGGCCTCGTCGAATTCTCGAACGAAAAAAACGATCGCTTCCCGGTACGCCGGGGGGATCAGCTCCTTCCAGCTTTCACTGACCCGTTGGTAATCAATGAGAAGAAAAACGAGATAAAGACCGATAATGGCGATGCCGATGATCCCAAGAAGAAAGCTCGCCGTGCCGGCAATCAACCCCCATACGCCGGGCAGAATCTTGCGCACCACCGACTCGGCGATTCTCCAGAAATTCTCTGTTTTGAAAAATTCCTGCACTTCATTCCGGGCGGCAAAATCCTGAAAGGCCTGCCAGAGATCGGGCGGTAAATACTGTGCAGCCCGCTCAGCGACGGTCGAATTGTTCACCACGGCCGATAAGATCCGGCTCATGTGTCTGACTTCTTTTGCCACCATGGGACTGATGAGCCAGACGAGCACGATGACTACGGCGGTGACCACAAAGAGACTCATAAAGACCGCCGCGGGCCGGCTCTTGACTTTTTTCTGCACCAGCAGAACCAGGGGATTGATCAGGTATGCCAGGAGGAGCGCCACGGCAAATGGGATAAGGACATCACTGAGATAACCCATGAGCCATATGAGGCCCCAGAGAATACCGACGGTGATGCCGATACGGATGACCCGATCAAAGGTGAATGCTCTGTTGTCCAGGACCATGGCTGCGCCAATCGACTTGAAATGGATAGACCGCGATCAAAGGGCAGAGGCGGCCCGGGGAGCGAATGTTGGACAAATTTACTTCAAAGAGCCGCCGGGGTCAAGGCAATGTTGAAACCGTTGTGATGTCTGTAAAATTAAGATGAGAAAGACATGTAGGCGGCGAGGAGCAGGATGAGTATCCCGAAGACCAGCACGGTTGTCACCGTGCCCAGCGCGCCTCGCCAGTCCCCCCGCCGCAGGTATTGTACCAGGTCGATCATCAAGGCGGCCAGGGTCAGAAGAAACAGGGCGATGGAGATCCATTTCAGCCCTTCATACACCGTGGTCGGGAGCACCTCGAAACCACGGGCAAAGAGGAGCAGAAAGAAGCAGGAAAAGGCAAGAACGAAGAGGATCTTGATCGGACGATTCATGCTGTTGACCTGTGCCGATTAACTCGGATATGCCCACGGTAATCTATTGGGCGGCTGCGCGTATTACAAGACAGGGGGGCCTGGTCGCAGGCCGCTCTCTCGGAATCCCTGGTATCTCGAGAGGAAAGAAGCAATTCCCGACTCGGCAAATTGCTCCGGGCACCACTCTGAAGGGCTCACCCGGTTACCATATTCGCACTTGAAAACAAAGACCCAGGCGATGATGTAACCGCCATCGGCCAATTGGCAGATTTCCCGTCTCCGCCGGTACTGGTCCCCCTCGAACCGATCAAGGGCTCCTATGTCGCTGCCATTGAGATCGAAATAGACTGTGCCGTCCACCCAATCGTTCTGAGAGCCCGGAACCAGGGCCGGGTAAGTTTCGCCTAGAATCTCACGTCTGCTGTAGCCGAACAACCGCCCCTGCCGTTTCTCGTAGGTTCCGGAAACGACTTTCGACCAGACTTCTTTGAACATGAGAGAGCCGTAGGCAAAAAGCTGCATCATGCCGCTCCTGTTCATTTCTTTTATGCACCGGAAAACCGGGTATTACGCTTCATGCTTGTGGATACGGCGACCGAAAGTTTGGGAGCCCCTATTTGCCGAGGGCGCCCATGATTCCCTTGACAGCTGCCGGGATATCGGCGGGCAGGAGAATGATTTTGGCATTCCCTGAGGCCGACATTTCCTTGATCCCATCGATATATCTCTCACCCAGAAGATAAGTGACGGGAAGTTCATTATCCTTAATGGCGTCGGTCACCTTCCGGATGGCCAGCTGGCTCGCTTCGGCCAGGACCACCTGGGCCTGAGCATCCCGTCTTGATGCTTCCAGACGTCCTTCGGCCTGCAGAACGGCGGCAGCCTTTTCACCGTCGGCCCGGGTGACTGTTGCCCTCCGTCCCCGCTCGGCTGCAGCCTGCTCTTCCATGGCCTGCTGCATGGTGGGTGAAGGATTGATATCCTGAATCTCAACGGTCTTGAGTGTGATGCCCCAGTCGGAAATGTCATCGGAAATGGCCCCCTTGAGTTTGGCCTTGATGGTGTCCCGGGAGGAGAGAGCATCGTCCAGATCCATTTCGCCCACGATCGACCGGAGAGATGTCTGGACCAGATTCTGTATGGCAAAGCTGTAATTCTCCACACCATAAACCGCTTTTTCCGGTGACATGATGTTGATGTAAGCCACGGCATTGGCAATGATGACCGCATTGTCCCGGGTAATCACCTCCTGGGAAGGAATATCCATAACAATATCCTTGGTGGTCACTTTATAGGCGACGCTGTCAATATAGGGAATGATAATGTTGAGGCCCGGACCAAGAGTCTTGTGATATTTCCCCAGTCTCTGAACCACGTGCTTGCTCCCCTGGGGTACGATTCTGACGCCTGCGGCAATGGTGACCAATACCAGAATAACGAAAACCGACACAACTGCGAGTCCACCCATGGAAATCCTCCTTTCATGGTTGAGCAACCAATTAACCGTTTTCCCGTTTTTTAACGATGAGGGTGTTGCCCGAAATATCTTTGACGAACACCCGGTCCCCGGAAGTGACGGAAGATTCGCAGATAAAGGGCCATTCGTCGTCACCCAGCAGAGGTGTGGCAAAGCGGACAACACCCCGCCGTCCTTCTTGAGGGACCTGAATTACGTGCCCGCTTTCCCCCAGAATGGCTTCCCGGGATATGCCGGCTTTGGTCCGGTCGCCCATGAGGGGCTTGAAGAACTTGAACCATATGACCGTGAAAAAAATGGATGCCATGGCCCAGACAAAGAGCTGCCAAATCAGGGTCATCCCGGGAATCACAAAGAGAACCCCGGCCACACACATGGCGGCCAGTCCAAACCAGAAGATGGTGAAGCTGGGAATGAAGAGTTCGGCAATGATCAGAACCATACCGAACAGGAGCCAATGCCAGTAGAGGACCTGCATTTCCATAGACCCGTCTCCTTTACTTACCGTGAGCTCCCCGGGCCGGAATTCCTGATCCCGAAGAGCCTTTTCCTATGAGAACCGATTGTGGAGGTTGAATGAAGCGGGCTGACCGGTGCCTGACCGCTGTTCCGTCGAAGCCCGTTTTAATAATAGCATATGGAGGCGCTGGAGAGGCACCTGTTTTTTCTCGCCCAGAAACAGCGACAGAGCCTGCATCAGTCGAATGCGGCAGGGCGGTTTTCATCATCCAGGTGGGCCATGATTTCCGCGAGGTGCCCCCGATTGGTTCGGGACGTGGAGAGGCGCGGCAGGGCGTTGATGTCAAAGAAATCGACGGCCAGAGTCTCGTCACTGGGACGGGCTTCGCCGCCGGTGATCTGGCAGAGGAAGATAATCTTGTAGGCATGGAAGAAAGCGAGGGGCGTACCGCCCCGATTGGCATCATAGACGCCGATGACTTTTCCCGGCACCACGGAAAAACCGCTCTCTTCCCGCACTTCCCGGGCCACCATTTCCGAGGGGACCTCGCCCACATCGGCCCAGCCGCCGGGCAAGGCCCACCGCTGATCGACCTGTTCCTGAACGAGAAGAATCTTTCCGTCCCGGACAACGGCGCCCCGGACGTCTATTTTCGCTGTGGCATAACCGGGCTGCGCCAGGAAGCCTTTCACCAGCGGTTCCTTGCTCAACCCGGTGCGGCTTTCAATGATTTCCGCGGCAATTTCCGTCAGGCGCTGGTAGCGCTCCCGTTCATAGCGGCTGGTGCTGAAGGCAAGTCCCGTCTGGCTCAGAGCCTGGATTTCCCGGGCCCATGCGAGCCACCGGGGTGTCTGGTCTTCCACAGATCCCTCCCCGTTCTTCCTTCGCCTCTACGGCCCCTCACGACGATCAATAAGGCAATATCGGGGTTAGAGGTTTTCCGTCATTTCCCAGACGCCGCAGGGGCAGATGCCGGCACAGAAGCCGCATCCGATACAGAGTTTTTCATTAACCACGTATTCGAAGGAGCCTTTTTCTTCCGTTCGGCTGATGGCGTTGTAGTAGCACGCCGTCTCACACATGCCGCAGTCCCGGCACGAGCCGCAGGACATGCACTTGTTGGCCTCCACCTCGGGAACAAAATCGTCCTGCCGTTCCGCATCGTAATAGGCGGTCCGGATCCGTTCGTAGGGTATGACCCGTTCGATTTCCGGTACATAGTCGTAATTCATCATCTGGCTATGGATGACATCGGCCGCGATGCGGCCCTGGCCGATAGCGTGGGTGACCAGACCGGGATAGGTGGCGTCGCCCACAGCGAACACTTTGACGTCCGACGTCTGCCCCAGCTTGTTGACAGCGATATAACCCCGCTCCGTGTGGATGTTCTGGGGCAGAAAATCTAGGACCGGAACCTCACCGATGGACATGATCACCGCATCGGCATCGAGAGACGTGCCGTCCTGGAAATGGATCTTCCGGTTCTTGTGATCATATTTTTCGGTAACCTTGGGATAGAGAATCTTCGTTCCCCTGGACTCGGCCAATTCCCGTTCCTTGCCAAAGCTCGCCGGCGGCTGAATGTCGACGGCAAAAACGGCCTTGGCACCGCAGGCGTAAGCCTGACAAGCGATATCCATGCCGGCATTGCCGGCGCCGATGACCACAACCTTTTTCCCTTTCAGGTCCGGGGGTTGCCCGTAGTTGACTTCTTTGAGAAACTCGATGCCCGGAATGACATGGTCATCACCCTTGAATTTGACCATGCGCGCCTCGTGGGCACCGCAGCTCACGACGACAATTTCATGGTCTTTATAAATCTTTCGGAACAACTGTCGGCTGACTTGCTTGTTCAGGTGAACCGTAACCCCGATTTCTTCAAACCGGGAGATTTCCTTCTGCAGCACCTCTTGAGGCAGGCGGTCCCGGGGAATACACATGTCGAGTTTGCCGCCCAGCTGGTTTGAGGCTTCGTAGAGGTCGACCGAATGCCCCCGCAGGCCCACCTGCCAGGCCGTGGAGAGACCGGCGGGGCCGGCTCCGATGACGGCGACACGGCGCCCCGTAGAGCGGGCTTTTTTGGGTGCCGGGATCTCTAGGCTCATCTTCCCCAGGTTCTTGATGTCCAGGGGGCTGTCGAGCTGCCCCCGGGTGCAGGCGTCCATGCAGAGGTTGGGGCAGACCTGGCCGCAGACACTGGCGGGAAACGGGCTGTACTGGAGAACCAGCATCAGTGCTTCCTCCAGCTTGTTCTGCCGGATCAGGCTGGCCCTCTTGTGCGAGGGAATCCGGGATGGGCAGGCATAGGCGCAGGGCGGCAGATAGACGTCGTTCTTCCAGACCGGTTTGAATCGCCGGTGTTCTCCCGTCGTAATGTAGGGGAGTATGGTCTGTTCATGATCGATGTATTCACCGAAAATGCCTCCCCCACCGACCGACTGGTCCCAGGTTGCCGTTCTGAATTCGGGCATGGCGAGTCTTGCACTCTGACGTTCCTTCTTTTCCGCCGGCGTATAGGAGATGAGTTTTTTCCAGTCTTCCGGGGAACGGGTCAGTTCCTGAAAATAGTCCTGGCGACCGATGGCCTTCAGATAGGGCTTCATATTCCCTGTCAGCCACTCCCAATCCTGAGGCGTCAGATCGACACACTGGACATCGCTCTCACTGTATCCCTGGATGGGGCCGCGGAAATAGATGGTACCGCCCACCATGCCCACGCAGGGACGGTATCCGAGAATGTTGTCCCCGTTCCTGGGATTGACTCCGCAGACCACGGCGATACCACCGGCTTTGAACTCGGCAAAAGAATCACCCACATCCCGGAAATACCAGGACTGGAGCGGCTCGAATCGGGGATTGTGTTTGGTCATCGTATCGCACCGGGCGCCGCCGCCGCCTTGAACGTAGAGAAATCCCTGGGCGCCGGCATTGTGGGCACCGTTGGTGACATCCCCGAGGACGGTAATCTTCGCGCCGCAGTTGATCCAGCCCACGTCGTCGGA
>CAYUBU010000360.1:0-6756 GCA_964443105.1 uncultured Nitrospirota bacterium | reverse complement strand
CATGGCACGGCTCAGCAGTTTCTGTGACGGCCGGGGGGTGACCCGGCGAGATTACAAACTTGCCTCAAGCCCTCTTGAACTGGACTACACCGTGTGGTCTGTCCGGCGCTACTGCATGTACCTTAGAGGCTTCCAGATGACCCGGGAGGGGAAGCAGATCGACCTCCTCGATGTAAACTTGAAGAACATTCGATCCGAGTACTACCTGGAACACCCCTTTGAATTCAAGATTGATGGCGGATTTCTCGAGCAGGTGCTGGACAAATCGAAGTCCGACCAGCTTCGGAAATCGCTGGTCTGGAAGAACCAGTACTACGGATGTGATGGGGAACGGGGCCTGAAACGGTTCTTTTCCCGTTCTCAGCATCGCTCTGCCCCGGTGTCCACCGGCCGTCAGAGAAGGCCGCCGCCCCCCGGCAGGCGCAATCCCGGTCTTGCGGGGCCAAAGGAAGGATAAGGGTGCCGGGCAGGCCTGCCTGGTATCCCGCTGCTTACCCCAAAATCGGGACTAATCGAGCGATTTGTTCCATGCCGCGACGGCGGAGGCGTTTTTTTCCAACAGCCCCGAGACATCTCCCTCAATGGTGATGTTGACGACCTGATCGCCCTGAGCGATGCTGTTGACCACATCCTGGTCCCCTTTCTCCAGAACAGCTCCGAACACCGTATGCTTGCCGTCCAGCCAGGGCGTCGGCAGATGGGTGATGAAAAACTGACTTCCATTGGTGTTGGGGCCGGCATTGGCCATGGAGAGGATGCCCGGTTTATCGTGCCGGAGGTCCCGATGGATCTCGTCTTCGAACTTGTAACCCGGTCCACCGGTCCCCGTGCCCAAAGGACAGCCGCCCTGGATCATAAAGTCGGGAATGACCCGGTGGAAAGAGAGACCCTTGTAGAAGTTGCGCTGGGCAAGATTGACGAAATTGGCTACTGTCAGAGGGGCCTGATCGGCGAATAGCCGTAACCGGATGTTCCCTTTGTTTGTTTCAACGATTGCCACAAGTTCCTGGGAGTCAGTCATTTGATACTCCTTTCGCTGGGTTGATAAAAAGTTGATCTTCCTGCCCAATGACAGGGGTCGGCTGCGGCTGCCGCTTCCGACCGTCAGGATCGTGTTAACTGACGGTATTTGATCCGGTGGGGCTGTTCGGCGGAGACCCCCAGCCGTGCTTTTCGATCGGCTTCGTAATCGGAATAATTTCCCTGAAACCAGACCACCTGACTCTCCCCCTCAAATGCCAGGATATGGGTGGCGATCCGGTCCAGAAACCACCGGTCGTGACTTATGACCACGGCGCAGCCGGCGAAGTTTTCCAGGGCCTCTTCCAGAGCGCGCATGGTGTTCACGTCCAGGTCGTTGGTCGGTTCGTCGAGTAGGAGGACATTGGCGTCCTCCTTGAGCATGCGGGCCAGATGGACGCGGTTCCGCTCTCCCCCGGAGAGCATGCCGACTTTCTTCTGCTGGTCCTGACCGGTAAAGTTGAATCGGCCGACGTAGGCCCGGGAATTGACCTGGCGGCCGCCGAGAGAGATGTTGTCCAGCCCGTCGGAAATCGTCTCCCAGATCGTCTTGCCGGGCTCCAGGGTATCCCGGCTTTGATCGACATAGGCCAGTTTCACCGACTCGCCCACTTTGAAATTCCCGGCTGTTGCCGTCTCCTGACCCGTGATCATGCGAAAGAGAGTCGTTTTTCCGGCACCGTTGGGGCCGATCACACCGACAATGCCTCCCGGGGGGAGTGAGAAGGCCATGCCGTCCATGAGAATTCGGTCTCCATAAACCTTACGAACCTGATCGGCTTCTATCACGACTTTGCCCAGCCGCGGTCCCGGGGGAATATAGATTTCCAACTCTTTCGCCTGTTTCTCCTGTTCCTGGGCCAGAAGGTTCTCATAGGAGCTGATGCGGGCCTTCGATTTGGCCTGCCTTCCCTTCGGGGCCATCCGGATCCATTCCAGTTCCCGCTGGAGGGTTCGCTGGCGCTGACTCTCGCTCTTCTCCTCCCGGGCGAGGCGTGTCCGCTTCTGGTCCAGCCACGAGGAATAATTTCCCTTCCAGGGGATGCCTTCGGCCCGGTCCAGCTCCAGAATCCATCCCGCGACATTGTCGAGAAAGTAGCGATCGTGGGTTACGGCGATCACTGTACCTGGATAGGATTGGAGATGGTGTTCCAGCCAGGCCACAGATTCGGCATCCAGATGGTTGGTCGGTTCGTCCAGCAGGAGGATGTCCGGTTTCAGCAGGAGGAGGCGGCAGAGCGCGACCCGTCGTTTCTCACCGCCGGAGAGGATTTTCACCGGTGTATCACCGTCGGGACAGCGGAGGGCGTCCATGGCCATCTCCAGACGGGAGTCGAGATCCCAGGCGTTCAGGGCATCGAGTTTCTCCTGTACTTCCCCCTGTCTCTCCATGAGCCGGTTCATTGCCTCGTCGGACATGGGCTCGGCAAATTTCGCGCTGATCTCGTTGAACTCTGCCAGAAGATCCACGTGTTCCCTGACTCCGTCTTCCACGATCTCCCGCACCGAGGCCTTCTCGTCCAGCGCCGGTTCCTGTTCCAGCAGGCCGACGGTATAACCCGGTGAGATCACCGTCTCCCCGTCGAAATCCTTGTCCACACCGGCCAGAATCCGGAGCAGGGAACTCTTGCCCGATCCGTTGAGCCCGAGAACCCCGATTTTAGCACCGTAGAAATAGGAAAGGGAGATGTCCTTGAGAACAGGCTTCCGATCGTAGAATTTGCTGACACGCATCATGGAATAGATAATCTTGTTCGGTTCACTGCCCATAGTGCTTTAACTCCTTCATCGCTCTTGATCTTAAGGTGCGCAGTTTATCGATTCCGTTTCGGGGTTAAATTTAAGATTTCAGTGCCGTGACGGCCAGAGCGGCCCAGCCGGCCAGGAACAGGATCCCCCCTATCGGCGTCACCAGTCCGAAAAACTTAAGATCGGTCAGCGCCAGCACATAGAGGCTTCCGGAAAAGAGCAGGGTGCCCACCGTAAAGGCCCATCCCGGCAATGCGACCGAAAGAGACGGCTGGTTTTGTGACCACACGCCAATGGCGACGAGTGCCAGGGCATGAAACATCTGATACTGGACCCCGGTCTGAAATATGGCCAGCGAGCGTTGATCCAGTTGTTTGGAAAGCCCATGGGCGCCAAAGGCACCGAAGGCGACCGACAGGAATCCGAAAAGTGCGCCGATAAAAATCCAGATCTTCGGCAAGGGGCTGCTCCTTCTGTGAGTTCTGATCGAAAAAGCGTCACTCTAACAGAAGGGGACGGGCAAAGTAAAGCGCACTTTCACCTCCGGTTCAAGCACGTTGATTACAGCGGCAGGAGGTCTGACGAGGTTTAAGCCGAAACTTCGGCGAAAGGATGGTGGGAGGTTATGAAGGTGGAGAATCGGAGTTAAACACCCTGGTAACGGCGGGGTGCAGTCCGTTTCGGGTGGACGGAATAGATATAAAAATCAGACGGTTGGCGCCGAACTCAAAAAATGATTACCCGTGCCTTGACAAAAAATAGAACTTGGGGTTTAGTTATTTACGTATCGAGGAGGTGCAATACATTAGCCTTAAGAGATTCAGGTAGACTATTCAGGTGAATAGGACTAAATGCGAAAGGAAAGGGGGGTACGGGAAAGAAAGCGTGAATGGGAATCACAACGGAGAAAGTTGTTTATCAATGTGCTTGTAAATTGCAAAAGGAGGGTAAGAGCTATGAAGACCAATTTATGGAAGTACCTTTCAGTTATTTTTGTAGCGCTTGGTCTGGTGGTCACGGGCTGCAGTTCCACTGTGAAAACAGCGCAGCAGAAGGACGCGCTGAGTTCTGAGTCTGCCCAGATGGAAAAGCTTCTGGACCAAAAGAATCGAGAGATCTCCGATCTTAAGAACTCTTTGAACATGACGGAACAGGAACTGAAGAGGTCAAAGACCACGGAGGGCATGTTGCACGGTGAGGAGGTACGCGTCGATCTTCTGCCTCCCAACGCGAAATCCGGCGAATGCTATGCCCGGGTCTACATCCCTGCGCAATATGCGTCGGAGACTGAAACTGTGGTGAAATCGGAACCCGGGGAGCGCATCGAAGTCATTCCTGCTCGCTACGAATGGGTAGAGGAGCAGGTCAAAGTCAAAGATGCCTCCACACGGCTCGAAATTGTTCCGGCCCAGTACAAGACGGTGACCGAGAAAATTCTCGTGAAGCCGGAGCATACCGTCTGGAAGAAGGGAAGCGGGCCGATTACGCGCATTGATGAAGCCACTGGTGAAATCTTGTGTCTCGTGACCATTCCGGCCACTTACAAGACGGTGACGAAACGACTCTTGGTCAGCCCTGAATCGACCCGGGAAGTGGACCTCCCCGCGGCATTCAAGACGATCAAAGTGAAGAGGATGGTGCAACCGGCTCAGACCAAGCGGATTCCCATTCCCGCCAAATACGACACCGTCACCAAGCGGAAAATGGTATCCGAAAGTGCGGTTGAGTGGCGTTCCGTGCTGTGCAAGACGAACATGACGCCTGAGGTCGGCCGTGAAATTCAGCTCTCCCTGAAGCGGTCCGGCTTTGATCCTGGGCCGATTGATGGTCTCCTTGGACGTCAGACCTTGAACGCGGTGACAGCCTACCAAAAGAAGAAGGGGCTGCCCACAGGCGGTTTGACCCTCGGCACACTCAAGAGTCTCGGAGTCAATCTCAAGTAACGGATTGACAAGGAGCGGTAAAAGAAGGGAGAAATCCCGGTTGAACACCTGGCTCGCGGCATGTGCCGCGAGCCAGTTTTTTTTTAGCCCTGCTGCATTTTGGCAAGGACGTCGTGCAGATACGCCCGGATTCGCCGGCTGTCGTTCATTTTCAGGGCATGACTGACGGCCCGTGTCGCCTCGTCAGTTGTGAAGGTTCCGAGAAACTCCTTGACCCGTGGAATGGAAGGGGCGGCCATGGAGAATTCCCGGATCCCCATGCCAAAGAGCACCAGGAAGTTCAGCTGGTCGGTTACCATCTCTCCGCAGAGGCAGAGGCCTTTGCCCTCTCCGATGGCGATCCTGGATACCTGGCGGATGACCTGGAGTATTGAAGGGTGTAGGGGATCGTAATATTTTCTGACCAGCGGATTGTTCCGGTCCGAGGCGAGCATATACTGAATGAGGTCGTTGGTACCCAGAGCAAAGAAGTCAATTTCTTTTGCCAGATGCCCCGCAAGCTGAACCGCCGCCGGTACTTCAATCATGACCCCCAAAGGGACTTGAGAGGCGTGGGAAAGTCCCTCAGCATCCAGGTTTTGCAGGGCGTCCTGGACGACCGACTTACAGGCAAGCACCTCGTCCATGCCGGATATCATGGGAAAAAGAAGTTTGACCGGCCCGTGATAGGCCGCCATGAGAATCGCTTCGATCTGGGTACGGAAAATATCCCGGTTGTCCAGGGAAAATCGGACAGACCGCCACCCCATAAAGGGATTTTCTTCTTTGGGCGGTTTAAAATAGGGGAGCCCTTTGTCGCCCCCGATGTCCAGTGTCCGAATGGTGACCGGTTCCCCCTTAAAACTCTCCACAACTTTCCGGTACAAAAGATACTGATCATGGCGGTCAGGAAAACTGTCCCGTATCATGTAGGGAAACTCGGTTCGGTAAAGGCCTATGCCCTGGGCGCCGTAGCGGAGAGCGACTTCCACGTCGCTGATGAGACCGATGTTTGCCCGCAGGGTGACCTGGACACCGTCCCTGGATAGGGCCGGAAGAGGGGCAAGCTTCTCGTAACGTTCAAGTTCCTCTTTCCTGTCGTTTTCCAGCCGTCTGTATTCTTCAGCAATTCCTGGCTTGGGGTTGATGTAGAGAAAGCCTGAATTGGCGTCCAGAATCAGCTGGTCGCCGGCGGCAACCGCCTCTCTCATCCCCTTGACGCCCACCAGTGCAGGGATCCCGAGGGACTTGGCCATGATGATGGCGTGGGCGTTTTCACCGGCCCGTTCCACGGCGATACCCCTGATCTTGCGGTGGTCCAGTACGGCCATATCAGAGGGGAAAAGCTCCTGGGCGACGAGAATGCCTTCCGTTGCCAGCGTCAGCTCCGGCTGCTCGTGACCTGTCAGATTGGCCAGGAGACGCCGTCCGATATCCTTGATATCGGCCCCTCTTTCCCGAAGGTAGGGGTCGTCCATCTTCTCGAAGGCCTGCATATAGTCTCCAATGACTTTCTGGACGGCGTGGAAAGCGCTGCGGCGCTGACCAATGAGGTGTCGAATTTTTTCAAGGAAACTGTGGTCCTCCAGTATCATGAGATGGGTGTGGAAAATGGCGGCATCATCGGGCGTGAGGTGCTCGGCCACCCGTTTTTCCAGAAAAAGAGTCTGGATACGGGTTTTCTCCAGCGCTTTTTCCAGGGCTTCAAGTTCGATCTCCCTGTTTCCCGCTGTACCATCAGGAGACGGTATGCCGAATTCCCCATCCAATACGTGTGCCGGTCCGGAAGATACACCGGGATAAGCCACGGTTCCCCGAAGAAAGGGCTCAGCCCTTTCCCGTTGCCCCGCCGGATCCGTGAGCTCAGGCGACCGTCCCCTGTCCGGTTCCCCGGCACCGGGCGGGGGAGCCCCGTGCTTCACCCGTCCCAGGGTATCGAGGAGCCCCGCGTTGACGATGATGGATGCTACTTGAAAGGCTATGGTCGACAAAGCGCTGACTTCCTCAGTTTTGAACTGGCGCCTTTCCCGGGTCTGGATCACCAGGACGCCGATCGGCTCCTTTC
>CAYUBU010000359.1:0-6618 GCA_964443105.1 uncultured Nitrospirota bacterium | reverse complement strand
CACCTTTCTTCTTGGCTTCCCGGAGGGCGGCCAGGGTGTCGGCGGTTTCTCCCGATTGGGAAATGCAGAGCAGCAGGGTCTTGTCATCGACGAGGGGGTCCCGGTAACGGAACTCGGAGGCGATGTCCACTTCCACGGAGACCCGGGCCATCTCTTCCACCATGAACTTGCCCACCAGGGCTGCGTGGTATGAGGTGCCGCAGGCGATCATGACAATCTTGTTGATCTGCCTGGCCCGCTCCCGAGTCAGGTCAAAATCTTCGAAAAAGACGTCCCCCGATTCCCGGGAGATTCTCCCCCGAAATGTATCCAAGATAGCCCGGGGTTGTTCGAAAATTTCTTTCTGCATGAAATGTTTGTAGCCCCCCTTTTCGGCCATGATGGCGCTCCAGGCGATGTTGTGGATCTCTTTTTGCACCGGCGTGCCGTCGAGGGTGGTGATGGTCACCCCTTCCCGTTGGAGTATGGCCATCTCGCCGTCGTCCATGAAGATGACTTTCCGGGTATGGTTCAGAATGGCTGGAACGTCGGAGGCGAGAAAGTTTTCACCGTTGCCGAGACCGAGCACCAGGGGGCTGGCCATTTTTGCGGCGACGATCAGGTCGGGATTTTTGAGATTCATGATCCCCAGGGCGAAGGCGCCTTCCACTTCCTTGAGGGCCGAGCGAACTGCCGCGACCAGATCGCCATCTTCCCGTTTGAGGTGTCTTTCCACCAGGTGGGCGATGACCTCCGTATCGGTTTCGGAAGTGAAAGTGAAGCCCTCCTGGATCAGCGACTTTTTGAGCTGAATGTAGTTTTCGATGATGCCGTTGTGGACGACGACCGTATCGCCGGAGCGGTGGGGGTGGGCGTTTTCCTCGGAAGGCCTGCCGTGGGTGGCCCAGCGGGTATGCCCCAGGCCGATCCCCCGAGTCGAGTTTTCACCTCGCAGCAGGGCTTCCAGGTTCCGGATTTTTCCCTCACACCGCTTGATGGTGATATCGTCACCCTGGAGATAGGCAATGCCGGCGGAATCGTAGCCCCGATACTCGAGCCGCTTCAGCCCGTCCAGAATTACCGGCAGAACATCCTTGTCACCCAGATACCCGACAATTCCACACATGATCTGTGCTCCTCTCGTTTCCGTTGATCCCGGGGACGCAGTGGCGGCACTTTCCCCCGGTCTCGCGTTATCCCGCGAACTTCACTTCTTCGGATTTTTTTTCAGACGGGCGCGGATCTTTTTGGCGCCGTCGGGGAAATTTTTCTGCTGCGCCCGGCTAATGGCCAGCGCGTCTTCCGGTACGTCCCGGGTGATGGTGGAACCCGCGCCCACCAGGGCCCGGTTCCCGATTTTCACGGGTGCCACAAACTGGGTGTCGCTTCCCACAAAGACCTCATCGCCGATGACGGTCCTGTGTTTCTGGACGCCGTCATAGTTGCAGACGATGGTGCCGGCGCCGATGTTGACGCCCCGGCCCAATTCGGTGTCGCCCACGTAAGAGAGGTGACTCACTTTGGAGCCGGGGCCGATAAAGGAATTCTTGATTTCCACAAAATTGCCGATTTTTGCGGAACCCGCGATGTGGGCGCCTGGCCGAAGATGGGCAAAGGGACCAAGGATCACGCCTTCGTCGCATTTCGATTCGGTGAGGACCGAGTATCCTTTGATCTCCACACGGTCCGCGATTTCACAATCGACGATTCGGGTGTCGGGGCCGATGGTGCACTCTTTGCCGATCTGAGTCGTTCCTTCCAGGTGGCAGTCGGGATAAAGAACGGTGTCTTCGCCGATATCGACATCCATGCCGATATAGGTTCTGGCAGGGTCGATCATGGTGACCCCCGCCTCCATGTGGGCCAGATTGACCCGGTCCCGGAGGATCGCTTCGGCCCGGGCCAGATGGCCGCGGGTGTTGATGCCCATGACTTCGCCGGGGTCGGCACACTTAAGGCCCGAGACCCGCTGCTGCTCCAGCTGCGCGACCTCGATCAGGTCGGTGAGATAGTATTCCTTCTGCACGTTCCGGTTGGTGAGGGAGTGAATCGATGACCGCAGAAATTCGGCGTCGAAGCAATAGATCCCCGTGTTGATCTCCCGGATCTTCCTCTCCTCCTCCGATGCGTCTTTGTCTTCGACTATTTTGACAATATTGTCCGACGGCGTGCGCACGATCCGGCCGTACCCGGCGGCCGATTTCAGGCGGGTGGTCAGTACCGTCACCACCGCTTCCGTTTCCCCGTGGTGGGTCAGAAGTTCCCGGATTGTCTGAAGGCGGAGCAGGGGGACATCGCCGCAGAGGATGACAATGGGGCCCTCCACATCGGCGAGTTTCGGCACCGCCTGCTGAACCGCATGGCCCGTGCCGAGCTGTTCGGCCTGGAGCACGAACTCCACGTCGGTACCCTGAAGGGTCTGCTTGACGTCTTCCGCCTGATGGCCGACGACGAGGACGACCCGGTCGGCACCGAGCTTGCGGGCCAGCGTGATGGGGAAGGAGACCATGGGCCTGCCGAGAAGGGAATGAAGGACCTTCACCCGGGACGATTTCATCCGGGTGCCTAAACCGGCGGCCAGAATAATCACCGAACAGGCTTGGTTGTCTCCGTTCACAGGACCCCTTTCTTCTTATACTGGTCGGTGGGATACCCCGGACCCTGCTGCGGGGTTACCATGCCGGCGGAAATGATCAGTTTGGCCCCTTCCTCTGCGGTCATGTTCAGGTAAGTCACCTGCTCCTTCGGGAAGAGGAGGTAGAACCCCGAGGTCGGGTTCGGCGTGGTGGGAATGAATACATTGAGCAGGGTCTCCTCGGTAACCTCCTGGACCTCGCCCCGGGTTTCGCTGGTCACGAATCCGATAGAATAGATGCCCAGCCGGGGGTATTCGACGAGGACCACCGCGCTGGGTGTGGCCTGATTCTGCATGAATATGGTATTGACCAGCTGTTTCACGAACTTGTAGATCGGCCGGACCAGGGGGATCTTGTGGAGCATCGTTTCGCCGAGCTCCCCCAGTTTTCGGCCGAGGAGGTTGCGGGCAAGGATGCCGATGAGCAGGATCAGCGTGACCAGCAGAATGATCCCCATGCCGGGGATATAGATTTCCAGGTAGCGCTGGATGGGGTTGCCGATCAGCCGCTCCATGGACTGGAGGAGCACTTTCAGGATCCAGTAAGTGAGGCCGAGAGGCAGGGTAACCAGCAGTCCGGTGATGAAGTATTTCTTCAGCACCCCCCGGATCTTCGTCAGCATGCAGGGCTCCAAACTCCATGATTATAATAGGGAAATGCAGTATAGGCGCGGCAGTGTCAAATTGCAAGTGTTTTCGCCCTCCATGGGGGGGTATGTGCCGCTCGACGACTTTCCATGACCCCTTTGCGGCAAACCATTTCCCTTGAACTTTCGTGCGGTTTCACCTATAATACCATACTTTTGAGCCTTAGAAAAAGTTGTTATGACTGCAAAATTCATCACTTTTGAAGGGATCGAAGGGTGCGGCAAGACCACCCAAGTCGAACTGGCCTGCCGGGCCCTGGAGAGGCGAGGCATTCCTTTTCTTCGAACCCGGGAGCCCGGGGGGACCGGGATCGGGGAGCAGATTCGCAAGATTCTGCTCGCGCCCCGGAACAACGATCTGGTCGATCTGTGTGAACTGCTGCTCTACGCCGCAGACAGGGCTCAGCATGTGGGGGAAAAGATTCGAAAGGCCCTGGAGGGGGGTCTCACTGTTTTGTGCGATCGTTACATCGACGCCACCGTGGCCTACCAGGGATTTGGCCGGGGTCTCGATGGATCGACCATCGACACGCTGAATCGGATCGCCACCGGCGGATTGAAACCGGACCGGACTTTTCTCATCGATATTGACGTTGAGGCCGGTCTTGGCCGGGCCATTCGGAGAAATCTTGAGGCCGGGGTCAGTGATTCGGAGGGCCGGTTTGAAGAGGAAGCGGTGGCTTTTCACAATCGGGTTCGCGACGGCTACCGCCATCTTGCGGAAGTGGAGTCTGCCCGCTTCACGATCATCGACGGCAGCGGGAATCCCGAGGAGACCCACCGGCAGATATGGTCACAGCTCGCCCCTTTACTCGGGTGACGGGCGTTTTCCCGGAAAATAACCCTAATGCTTTTATCGGAAATTATCGGTCAGGATCGAGCAGTGGAAGTTATCAGGCGGGAGCTCGCCAACGGGCGGACTCCACAGGCCTATCTTTTCTGCGGACCTGAAAGTATCGGGAAGCAGCGGACCGCCATGGCGCTGGCCATGGCCCTGATGTGTGACACCGAGAGGCTGAAGGGCTGCGGTGCCTGCCCCAGCTGCCGGAAAATCGCCCTGGGCCAGCACCCCGACGTCAGGCGCCATGGGCCCATGGCCCGAACCAAAGGGGCGGTGGAAAAAATTTATATCGATCAGGTTCGGGAACTGCAGCAGGAGATCGGTCTTTCTCCCATGGAAGGGAAGTGGAAGGTCTTCATTATCGATGACGCGGACCGCCTGGTCGATCAGGCAGCCAATGCTTTGCTCAAAACGCTGGAGGAGCCGCCGGAACATTCGCTCCTGATTCTGGTGGCGGCACACCCCGACCACCTCCCGGCGACCATCCTGTCCCGGTGCCGGACAATCCGTTTTCAGCCGCTCACCGAAGAGGCGCTGGCCGATATTGTTGTCCGTGAGAAGGGGGTGGGACGGGATGAAGCATTGCTGCAGGCCCGCTACGCCCGGGGGAACGCGGCGCAAGCCATTGCCCTCGACTACAATGAAATAACCGCCCGTCGAGAGCGTTTTATGGGGGAAATGGGAGGGCTTGACGGTCTGGATGTGCCGGCTCTCTTTGCCTGGTCCGAGAAATTTACCCGGAATACGGCGGAGGCGATCGACTTGCTGGAGTTCATGGTCGCCTGGATACGGGACCTGATTGCCGTGAAGATCCGGGGGCAGAACGGGCCACTGGTTCATGCCGAGATGGGCGCAAGAATGGAGAGCCTTTGCCGGGGGCAGAGCCTGGATCAGCTTGTGGCCAAGTTCGATCTGCTCCAGGAGGGTCTGGGTAAGCTTTATCGAAACGTCAACGCCCGAATGGCCCTGGAGTCGGTTCTGGTGAAAATGGGTGATGTGACAAGGAGTGCCTCCTAGGATGGTTGATGTGGACACAGTGACAACGGTCGGTGTTTCTTTCAAGAACAGCGGCAAAAAGTATGACTTTGATCCTGGGGACCTTGCCTTGGGGGTGGGGGACCTGGTCATCGTGGAGACGGAAAACGGGCTGGCCTGCGGCAAAGTATCGAGCCAGCCCCAGCAGGTGAGCCCCGATTACGTGAAGAAACCGTTGAAAGGGGTGCTGCGCAAGGCTTCGGAAGAAGACCTGGCCACACTGCGGGAAAACCGTTCTCTGGAGAAAAAGGCACGGAAGATTGCCACCACCCGGATCGATGCCCGCCGTCTCCCGATGAAGCTCGTCGCCGTGGAATACCTGTTTGACCGGGCAAAGGCGATTTTCTTCTTTACCGCAGACGGACGGGTCGACTTCAGGGAACTGGTCAAGGACCTGGCGTCTCAATTGCGGACACGGATCGAAATGCGCCAGATCGGGGTTCGGGACGAGGCCAAGATGCTCGGCGGTTACGGTCCCTGCGGAAAAGAGTTCTGCTGCAAAAGTTTTCTTCAGGACTTCGAACCGGTTTCCATCAAGATGGCCAAACAGCAGAATCTGTCACTGAACCCGTCGAAGATTTCCGGCGTCTGCGGACGGCTCATGTGCTGTCTCAGTTACGAAAATGCCTTCTACGATACCTTTCGCAAAGGGCTCCCCAAACCGGGAAAACAGATTATGACCCCCCAGGGGCAGGCGCGGGTCCGTTCCCATAATGCCCTGAAAGGGTCCATCACTATACAGTTCAGAGACGGCAAAACCGTTGATCTTGTGGAACCCGAACTGAGCCTTCTTCGTCAGGGACTTCCCCTGGAGGAGGTGCCCGGATTGAGCGGCGAGCCCCGTGGGCAGGCGCCTGAGCCTCAGGCCGCTGAAAGTCGGGAGACCCGGCAGGAGAAACCCAAACGGCCGCCGGCTGCGGCGACCCCGAAACGGGGGCAGGAACGGCCGGAGGCCAAGGAAGGGCCTCAGGAAAAGAGCAAAAAGATAGCGGAGGGGGAATCGGGGAAAGAAGGGAAGCCGCGCCGTGCCAGGAGACGGCGCCGGCGGCGGCCCCGGAAGAAGAGCACCGGGACCGGCAATGAGTCTAAGGGGAGCAGCTAGCCCGTATATTGCATGGGTGATCGTCATGAGAGCCCGTAGAAGCGTCGTAGGCAACGGGTGCCAGGCAGGCCTGCCTGGCACCCTTATCCTGGCTGAAGACATATTGAAATATTTCGAAGTCAGGCACTTTTCTGTAACACCGCATGTGGCCGCTTATCCGGACTCGGAATAGGTTGACTCATGCAATATCCGGGCTAACCAGGAGACGGCAGGTTATTGATGGCCAATCGATTCTACATTACCACGCCCATCTACTACGTTAATGACGTTCCCCATATCGGACATGCCTACACCACGGTGGCCGCCGATGTGGCCGCCCGGTATCGACGGATGCAGGGTGACCGGGTCTTCTTCCTCACCGGCTCTGACGAACATGGTC
>CAYUBU010000358.1:0-7840 GCA_964443105.1 uncultured Nitrospirota bacterium | reverse complement strand
GGGTAGATGAGATGGGGGTTTTCGATATGGGGGTTGTACTGCCAGACTTTGGGCCAGAAGAAGGGATTGGCCAGGTACTGGTTGGTGACATCCCACAGGGTATCGCCCCGGATGACGTTATGGGACCGTCCGTCGGATCCGAGAACCGGTCCGGCCAGCCCGATAACGCCTGCGACAAAGCATGCACCCAGCGCGGTAAGAACTGCGGTCTGAAATCTGATTTTCATGATTTCTCCTTTGTTTGCTTTGGTTTTGAGCTGAAGGAGGGCAGGCGAACGCCTCGCACGACTTCCAGACATCACACATAAAGCAACAACATACCTATGAAAAAGTCTAAAGCGATTTGTCCCCTTTGTCAAGAAACTTTATCTTTTAAAGGGTTACGCCCTCTAGGGAGCCCAAAGAGAATCGGTGTGATTTTCCCCTAAAGGGATCGTTCCCGAAGGCCGATAAACACGTCGAGTGACTTCACAGGGGATGGTGCGCCCATCCGTGCGCCGCCCGTCCGGCAGCCCCGGGCCCGCGACCCCGACATGAAAAGAGAACCCATGGCGACCCACCGTCCCAAAGAGAGAATGAAACTCCTGGTAGAGAAGATCGACAGACTGCCGACGATTCCGTCCACCCTGTCGAAGATTCTTGAGATCATCCACGATCCGGGCAGCGGGGCCCGGGAACTGGAAACCGCTGTGGTTCGGGATCCCGCGATTGCCGCGAAGGTCATGGCCATTGCCAACTCCCCCTTTTACGGATTCAAGCAGAAGGTGGTGGAGCTCTCTCACGCCATTTCCCTCATCGGGTTCGATGCGGTGAAGAATGTCGCCATCGGACTCAGCGTCTTTTCCTGTTTTGACAATTCCTACAGTCCCCTCTCGTCCCGCATCCGGGAGATCTATCTTCACTCCTTTGCGGCGGCTTTCGGCGCGGACAAGCTGGCCCGCTACTCGCCGGTATGCCCGGTGGAGCCGGCATTTCTTTGCGGCCTACTTCATGACATCGGCAAAATGGTTCTTATCAAACTCCTCGATCTGAACTACAACAATATTCTTGAAATCGCGCAGGACAAAAAAGAGGAGGTGGCCGCCGTTGAAAGAGAGGTGCTCGGTCTCGACCATGCCGATGCCGGCGCCTGGCTGATCGGTCACTGGGGGCTGCCCGAAGTTCTTGTCGAATCGGTTCGGGATCATCATGAGGCGGAAGGGAGCCTCATGGGAAAGTTGGCCGGCGTGGCCGACGCAGTGAGCCGTCAGGCTGGGTATGGCGGCATGCGTCAAGCCCCGGTGACAGAGATCAAGGCCGGCAGTCTGGCGTCTCTCCAGCTGACCGATCGGCACGTCCTGGAAACCATGGACGTCGTCACCGCATCCCGGGATACAATCACCGGAATGATATTCTAACCTATGGGAGGTTCCACGATGGACGCGCAGACGACTCAGGTTCCCTGGACTTCCAAGATGGTCGAGTATATTAAGGCCCTTGTGGATGAGGTGGCCCTGATCTCCCACACCCCGTTACAAGTGGTGCACGTCCCTTCCGGCACCCGTATGGGCAATCCCATGGCCGAGGATCTGGACTTGTCGGCTTACGAGACGGCTGCTGTGGATCTCCGTATCGGCAGTGCCGTGATCATGATAGTGAAAGGCTTCAGTACGGGCGGTGCCGACGATCCCGCTCTTCTCAGAACCATCGGTTTAGTTCAGCAATGTCTGAAGACCTATATTCAGGGCCAGGCCGAAAGGGAAAGCTTTTCCCGGGAGATCATCAGCAATTATGAAGTCATCAACATGCTCTACCGGGTTTCCGACGCCCTGGGGAGTGCTCAGGACATGCAGCGGGTGACGTCCATTATTCTGGACCAGGCTGTGGCCATTACCCAGGCCCGAAGAGGGTCGGTGCTGATCCTCAACAAGGAGGGAACAACCCTGGACGTTTTGGCCTCCTTCGGGTTCGACAATGAGGCCCTGGCACAGAGAGCTGTTGACCTGGACGACACGATTTGCGCCGAAGTCATGAAAACGGGCAAGCCGCTCCTGGTCGAGGATATCAAGGATCGCCCCGATCTCTCGTCTTTTTCTAAGGGAAACTACCAGACCGGCTCGTTTATTTCCCTGCCCCTTCAGGTGGTGAGAGACGACGGGGAGAAGGAGATTCTCGGTGTTCTCAATCTGTCGGACAAGCTGACCTCCCGCTGCTTTAAATCAAATGACGCAAGACTCTTGAATGCCCTCTGCGCGCAGGCATCCATTGCTATTGCCAATGCCCGGATACTCGACGACTTGAGGCGGTCCAAGGAGGCTCAGAAGAAGACCCTGAACGAACTGATGGGGACCTACGAAAATCTGGAGAAACGGGCGGTTATCATTGAACAGGTCAATAAAATTGCTATTTCCATCAACGCGACACTGGACCTGGAGAAAACTTTTGAGAAGATCTGTCTCTACGCGAAGAATCTCACAAAAGCCGGCGATGCCCTGGTGTACTACAAAGGCGATCCTCTGAGCGATGCGGAGGACTCCATCTTTGTCCTGTCCACCGGGAAAGGGTATAGGAATATCCCCCAGGCCTGCAGCCGCTTCTTCATGGAGATCATGGCCGCCGGCAGCCCCCGGTCCATGAATCAGCCCGGTTTGACTGACGCCGCCTGTCTCCTGCTTGAGGACGGGTGCGGGCTGGCGGTCTCCAATTTCCTCGGTGTCCCCTTCTTCAGCAAAGGGAGCTGTATCGGTGTGGTGGCTGTGACCGACAAGTACCTGGGGAGCGAGTTTCCCGACGAAGATCGCGATATCATCAAGACCCTGGGCAACCAGGCAGCCAATGCCGTCCAGAATGCCCGGCTCATCGCTGAGCAGAAGACTTTGTACTTTGATACCATCTCGGCTCTGGCCGCCGCTGTGGACGCGAAGGATTCCTACACCCACAACCACTCCCGAGACGTCTCCACCTATGCCCGGGCCATCGGGGAGCAGATGGGCCTGTCAGAACAGGATATGGAACTGCTGCAGCGGGCCGCTGTTCTTCACGATATCGGCAAGATCGCCGTTCCCGGTTCCATCCTGAACAAGCCCGACCGGTTAACCCGTGAGGAATTCGAGACCATGAAGACCCATGTGCTCTCCGGCGTGAAAATCGTGGAAAACATCAGCAACATGGCCGCCATCATTCCCGCAATGCGGGGCCACCATGAGCGCTACGACGGCAAAGGCTATCCCGAGGGGCTCCAGGGCGAGGCCATCCCCCCCATGGCCAGGATTCTCGCCGTGGCTGACACCTATGACGCCATTACGTCTGATCGTCCTTACCGGAAAGGACCGGGACACGATTTTGCCGTGGCGGAAATCATTCGCTGCAGCGGCAGCCAGTTTGCCCCGGAAGTGGTGGAGGCCTTTCTCAAATCGTCGATTTGCGCGAACCGCCAACCGGAACCCGTCACAAAACCATGAGTAATTATTTGACAATCAGCCTGTCCTATATTAGATTTGAGTAGATATGCGGCAGGTTTCAAGGCTCTCCATTCCATTGCCTCACAGAGAAGAGTGAATCCGCCATGAAGGAAACAGGCGCTCGGTCCCGGGAAAACGTGAAGATCATGATCGTCGACGATGAATTTTTCATCAGCCGGTCTCTGGCGTTTATGCTGGAAAAAGAGGGGTTTGACTGTGTTACGGCCAATGACGGTGATGAGGCTTTGGACCTCGTGAAGCAGGAGAAGCCCCGCATCATGTTCCTCGATATCAACATGCCCAACAAGAACGGCTATGAGGTCTGTAAAGAGATCAAGGGCAATCCTGACACCCGCGACGTGGTGGTCATCATGTTAACCGCCAAAGGACAGGCCGAGTTTGAAGACCAAAGCTACGGCGCCGGTGCCGACGACTTCCTCCTAAAACCCTACGATCCGAGCCAGGTCATGGCCGTCATTCAGAAGAACCTCAGCCATTAACTTTCCGCCGGACCTATTCTTGCCGACGCTGCGGTCTCTTTGCCCTTCTCCCGGGTTTCTTTCAGCATACCACCCTTCACCATTGGAATAATTTTCGTATTTCGTCTAGAATACAATCAATCGACCCGATGGGTCTGATCTTTCTAGGGGATCCGATGAAGGATATTCGACGAGAAGAGGCCCTCGAGTATCACAGCCGAGGCCGTAAGGGCAAGATTGAGGTAGTCGCGACCAAACCTTTCTCCACCCAACTTGATCTCGCCCTTGCCTATACGCCCGGTGTTGCCGAACCGTGCCGGGAGATCGCCAAAGACCCGGACTGCTCCTATGCCTACACGGCCAGGGGCAATCTCGTGGCCGTTGTCACCAACGGGACCGCCGTTCTAGGATTGGGCGACATCGGACCGCTGGCGGGAAAGCCGGTCATGGAGGGGAAGGCGATTCTCTTCAAGCGCTTTGCCGATATCGACGTCTTTGATCTGGAGATCGATGCCCGGGACCCCGAAGCCTTCATTGCGGTTGTTCGCTCCATGGAACCGACATTCGGGGGGATCAACCTGGAGGATATCAAGGCCCCCGAGTGTTTCATCATTGAAGAACGGCTGCAGGAAGCCATGTCGATCCCCGTTTTTCATGATGACCAGCATGGTACCGCCATCATTTCAGCGGCAGCCCTTATCAATGCACTGCACCTCACCGGGAGGTCCATCGGCGACTGCCGCATCGTTTTCAGCGGCAGCGGCGCAGCGGCCATCGCAACGGGCAAACTCTACCAACGTCTCGGTGCCGATCGGGCAAAGATGATATTCTGTGACCGCCATGGTGTGATCTATAAAGGGAGAGAGGCGGGCATGAACCCCTACAAGGCCGCCGTCGCGGTAGAGACGCCGTGCCGTACCCTGGCAGAGGCTCTTGCAGGCGCCGATGCCTTTGTGGGACTCTCCACGGGCGGGACGGTTTCGGCACCCATGGTTCAGTCCATGGCGGCCCGACCGATTATTTTTGCCCTGGCCAACCCGGAGCCCGAAATCGGTTACGACGAAGCCAAGGCGGCGACACCCGAGGCCATCGTGGCAACGGGGCGCTCCGATTACCCCAACCAGGTGAATAACGTACTCGGCTTTCCCTTCATTTTCCGGGGGGCACTGGATGTGCGGGCCCGGGCCATCAATGATGAGATGAAACTGGCGGCGGTGCACGCTCTGGCGGAACTTGCAAGACGAGGGGTTCCTGAAGCCGTGTCCAACGCCTACGGCGGCAAGGAGTTCCATTTTGGCCCCGAGTATGTGATCCCCAAGCCCTTCGATCCCCGGGTGCTGCTCTGGGTGGCACCGGCCGTCGCCCGGGCCGCGATAGAAAGCGGTGTCGCGGGCAAGCCGGGCCTCGACATCCACGCCTATCGGGAGTCTTTGGAGGTTTTGCTGGGCAAGACCCATATGGTCATGCGCGCGGTGCTTCACCGGGCATCCCAGGACCCGAAACGAATTGTCTTTCCCGAAGGCTGCCATCCGACGATCATCAAGGCCTGTGATACCATAGCATCCCAGGGGATAGCCCGGCCCATTCTGTTGGGCAACGAGGAGAAAATCGGCCGGATGTTTGAGAGTCTGGGACTGGGGCAGACAGGGATAGAGATACTCGACCCCCGGAAGGACGAACGCTTCCCGGACTACGTGGAAACCTTCCACGCCATGAGGAAGCGAAAGGGGGTCAACCTGTTTGATGCCCGAAAGCTCATGGGCGATCCCAACTACTACGGCGCCATGATGGTCCAGACGGGCGACGCAGACGGCCTGATTTCCGGCGTGGCGCAGCGATACCAGGAGACACTCAGGCCCGCCCTGCAGATTGTTCGCACGGAGGAGGGAATACGCCGGGTCTCGGGACTCTTCATGATGATTTTCAAGAACCGTACCCTCTTTTTCGCTGATACCACGGTCAATATCAATCCCACGGCGGAAGATCTGGCAGAGATCGCTCAATTAAGCGCCCGGCTCGTGCGGCGATTCAATATCGAACCGAGAATCGCCATGCTTTCCTATTCCAACTTCGGCTCCAGCCGCGATGAGAACACCGCCCGGATCAGGCGGGCAGTGAAAATCGTGAAGGAGAAAATGCCCGGCCTGACCATCGACGGGGAAATGATGGCGGACACCGCAGTGAATCGGGAACTCGCTTCGGCTCTTTTCCCATTCAGTGAGATCCAGGGCGACGCCAACGTGCTCATATTTCCTGAACTCGCGTCGGGCAATATCGCCTATAAACTTCTGCAGCACCTGAAAGGGGCGGAGGTCGTAGGTCCGATCCTCATGGGGTTGAAAAAACCGATTCATGTGCTCCAGACCGGGTGCAGTGTGAACGAAGTCGTCCATATGGCAGCCATGTCCGTCGTCGACGCTCAGGAGGCGGCTGCCCAATGAGTTATCCTGGCCACGGGGTCCCCTGGTGTGGGCTGCGAATGAAAGGATGAACTCCCATGATCAAGCATGACTGCTTCCCCCGAAGGGTCCTTGTACTTCTGGCGGCACTGCTGGTTCTTGCGGGGTGCGCCCAACCCGCCGTGATGGTCACCGAAGAGGAAGTTCCGCCGCCCGTGCCCGATCGCTCCGCGGAGATCAAGCGCTACTGTGATCGGGGTTTGGTGTGCGCCTTCAAGGGGGATCTGGACGGGGCCATCGCCGATTTCACGGCGGCCATTGAGATCAACCCCGGGCGTGCTGCGAGTTATCTCTACCGGGGCAATGCCTACGCGATCAAGGGGGATCATCCTCAGGCCATTGCCGACTATGATGCCGCCATCGGGATCGATCCCAATCTGGCCGAAGCGTACCTCAGCCGCGGAGACGCCCACACCGCGGTCCAGGCATACGACGCGGCTATGGCCGATTACAGTCAGGCCCTCAAGATCAACGGGGCCCTCGTGCCTATGTGAAGCGCGCCCATTTATATCACAGCGCACTGCGTGAGGTGTCCAAGGCCTGTGCCGACTGGGAAAGCGCCTGTTCCCTGGGGCAGTGCGGCTCCCTTCGCAAGGCCGAGGGCCGGGGCTTGTGCCGCTGACATGCTCACCCACCCAGCCCCAACAAGATCAGTCTTTTCCACGGCGCTCTTCGTTCCACCCTCACCGTATCCCTTCCTGGACCTGCCCGGCTCTTTGGGGCCGGTTGCGGAATCGTTCGCGAATCATTAAGATGATAAACGTCATGCTGAATGAACAAAGAAGGAGATCCTGTGCTCTTGGCGCTTCAACAAAAGACGGCTCTCTTTGCCGCGACTTGTCTCCTGGCTTTATTGCCGGTCTTCTGCTATGGGGAAGGGGAAAAAGGGTGGACGCGTCTCTATTTTCTCTACCCCATTTCCTCGCCTTATTATCCCGTCGTCTTGACGGGAGACTTCCTCAAAACGCTGATTGATGTGCCTGCCGACTCGGTTTCCCTTTACGCCGCAGGAACCTCTGGGTTGCAGCCGATACCCTTTCAGATCGACCGGAGGGACGCCGCCGGCCGGTACCAAATACCGGTCACGGCGCAAGACAAAGCAGAGGAGGGTTCCAAAGGGTTCGACCTCAATGACGAATTTGTGTTCATGGCGGCGGATCTGGGAAAGAAGGCTGACGGTCTGCCCGAAGCATTTCAAGGGGGGCGGGTGATAGAAATCGAACTGGCCGATCCCAGGACAGACCAGCGGGGCTGGGTCTACGCGGTGGCTGGGGATGGGAATCGGGTCCAGAGAAGCCCCGTCGATTACATCGGTTACAGTGCGGCCGGGGATACGGTGGAGTCCAATGTCTATCGGGCCTCCTTCTCGCCGGAGACCACCTTTCTCATCAACCGGCTCGCGTGGAAAGATTCCGGGACTTTCAAGGGGAGTCCCGATCTGACGGATACGATGAAAGCCAAG
>CAYUBU010000357.1:0-5049 GCA_964443105.1 uncultured Nitrospirota bacterium | reverse complement strand
TTGCTCAGATTGAGGGTGTTGGCCAGCGTCTCCGGATCGGTCTGAATCTCTCCGGCGCCCGCCAGGATCATTTCGGGGTGTTCGCCCCGGTAGTCGGAAATCATCAGTTGGTTGACGGTGCGGCCATCTTTGCTGACATCTTCGGCATATAACACCAGGTCTGTAAACTGGTCGTTAAAGGTTTTGGTTTTGATTCCCGCCGTGGCGTGTTCCCGGAGGAGGCGAAAGAGGAGCTCATTGGTGGACGAGGTAGCCCATGGGACGGCGAATGCGCCGATGAGAAAGGTGAAGATGAAAAGGGTGATGCCGATCTTCAATACCGGTTTGACGAAGTGGGCCATTCCCATTCCCAGGGAGTGCATGGCAATGACCTCGCTGTCCGCCGAGAGTCTTCCCATGGCGGTCAATGAGGCCATGAGAAACGCCATGGGGATTGCGATCCACAGCATCGCGGGGAGGCTGTAGATGATCATCTTTACGATGTAATGGAGTTCCACCCCCTTGGCAATGATCATGTTGGAAAGATCCATGGCACTCTGCATAAGTAACAGCAGGGTAAAAACCAAGAGAGCGAGGAGAAACGGGGGGAGTACTTCGTTGCGGATGTATGTTTGAATGATGCGGGCCATGAACCATTGATCCGTGGTCGTTGAGAGACGGGCGTATCCTACCGTGAACGCCGGTTCATGTAAACCATTTTTTTGTCCGGTTGATCGGCGAAACCTATTTTGGTAAGATCGGTTCACACCGTGCCGGAGGTATTGTGCACATGGTTTCAAAAAACAGGTCCGTGCTCGTCGGGATGAGCGGCGGGGTCGACAGCTCCCTTTCGGCGGCCCTGCTCAAGGATGAGGGGTTCGACGTGACCGGTGCGACCATGAAGGTTTGGGACGAGGGGCGGGAAGGGACTCTCCCGGACCCGCGAATTTGCTGTTCCCTCACTGCGGTGGAAGACGCCCTTGCGGTCTGTGAAGTACTGGGGATTCCGTACCGGATTCTGGAGTTTGGAGACTACTTCAAGGTCGAGATTGTGGACAACTTCTGCAGCGAGTACCTGAAGGGGCGTACACCAAATCCCTGTGTCCGCTGCAACACGATCCTCAAGTTCGACCATTTTCTAGCGGAGGCCCGGCGCCTGGGCTGCGCCTCCATGGCCACGGGCCACTATGCCCGGATCGACCGAGACGCAGCCGGAAAGTACCTTCTGAAGAAGGGGGTCGATGGGGCCAAGGATCAGTCTTATTTTCTCTACGGCGTCACCCAGGAGGTCCTGGGTCACCTCCTTTTCCCCGTGGGGAACTTAACCAAGGATCAGGTCAGACAGCGGGCGCAGGAGTATCATCTTCCCGTGTCGCAGAAACTGGAGAGCCAGGAGATCTGCTTTATCCCGGACAACGACTATGCCGCGTTCCTGAGGAGGCGATTTCCCCACGCCTGGCGGGAAGGGGAGATTATCGACCTGCAAGGTCGTACCATCGGGAAGCACCCGGGCTACATGAACTTCACCATCGGCCAACGCCGGGGCCTTGGCGTGGCCCATGCCGTTCCCCTCTATGTGGTTGAGATTCGTCCGGAACAGAACGTGATTGTGGCAGGCCGAAAAGAAGATTTGTTCAGCCAGGAAGCCCGGGTGGCTCATATGCACTGGATCGCGGGGGAACCTCCCGACCTGTCGAGACCGGTCGCCGCAAAGATCCGGTACCGCCACAGGGAAGCCCCGGCCCGGGTGGAACTGCTCCACGGGTCCGGCGCCTGTCGGGTCTATTTCTCCGAGCCCCAGGAAGCCATTACCCCCGGTCAGTCGCTGGTTCTCTATGATCGTGAGATCGTGCTTGGCGGCGGTGTGATCGCCGGCTCGTAACGAGATCGGGCACATTCGGCACAGGGCCCAGGATCCGGAAAAGGAGAACAGGCCGCCACAGGCCGACTCACATCGAGGGAGCGCTTGACGGATTCCCGGTGCCCTGTATATATGGTGGCATAAGCAAATATGGGGTTCGGCATCAAACGTGGAGTGTGTGGTTTTCAGACCGGTGGGATTTTGCCCATGGTCTTTGGCCGCCACGGAAAGGAGGAGAAAACCATGTCAACCAAGGCAGATTACACATCGGAGGAATGGCAGCTTCTGATCGATATTCCGACCATGGTCGGTGCCGCTGTCATGGCCATCGGCAAGAGCGGGCTCGGGAGTTTGAAGGAATCATTCGCCATGGCCCAGGGAACGCTCAGTGCGGTGGAGGGATATCCGGACAACGAACTGGTCCAGGCCCTGGTCAACGGACGGCTCAAGGAAGGGACCAAGTCAACCCTTGAATCTCTGAGTCACCCTTACAAGGGGGCGGGGCGGGAGGAGTTTAAGCAGATTGTGGTAGACAAGTGCGGGGAGGCAACGGCGTTGCTGGCGAGAAAGTCGACGGAGGCTGAGGCAAGGGAATACAAAGCGTGGGCCATGTCCATCGGCGAGAAAGTTGCCCAGGCGGCGAAAGAAGGCGGTTTTCTCGGCTTCGGCGGCGAGCAGGTGAGTCAGGAAGAGAAGACGGCTCTTCGGGAGATCTCCACGGCCCTCGGCGTTGCCGCCTAGCCCGGTTCCGGGGAGCTTGGGGTTTCCTATCTCGCTGGTGTGAGTAGATTAGTGCAGAAAACGGGAATATATTTTCACTATTTGTGAAAATGTTTTCCTGTTTTTTTTTGTCGCGCAGATCCCGCTTGAGATGAAAAGGGGAGAAAAAGAAAAATATTTCTCTTTTTGTTCCCCTAAAGGTGCGAAAAGGCTATAGACATAATTTAAGCATTCCATAATGCGGAAATATGGCACCGATCGTGCAAAACTGTCTGGTGAGCAGTGGCAACGCCTGTCGGGAGGTGACGAAAAGGAAGCGGTATGAATTAAATCACCGGTCGTGCGTCTTATGAGCAAAGTCGGTTGTTCGCTGCAGACCGGGCATACATTGACACAGCCATGGAGGGTCAGCCGATGTTCAGAATCAATGTGCACAAGGTTGAGAATCACACCTTCATCGTTAATCTGGAAGGTCATTTGACGGTGGACGCTTTGTCCAGGGTACAAAGAGCGCTGGTGCCTATCATGAAGTGTCAACCCAGGACCGTATCCATCAATCTGGCTGACGTGGCGACCATGGATGAGTCGGTCATTGCCATGGTCATGAACGGTCTTGCGGGATTCTGGTCAGGACAGACCTCCTGTTACGTGGTCGGGCTGGCCAAGAAAATCAGTGACTACTATCAAGCCTGCAGTGAAGAAATGGGGCACCCCTTGTCCTCAAGAACGACCCATTAGCAGAGGAAATACGGCATCAACCGGTCAGGGTGACACCGGGAAAGTGAAGGGTGCCCCGTGGGGAATATCCAGTTCGTCAAACAAATAATTACGTACGCTAATTTTTCTGTCTGCATGATTCGGGGCGTTATTGCGTTATTCAAGACTTAATTGCTCCCGCTACATTCTCCAATTGGCGGAGCACGGCAATTGTCTCCTGTTTGGCAAAGGTTTTACATCGGATAAATTTCTTGTATTGCACATCCTTTTGCGTTAGACTCTCCAGATATTTACTCTCCAGACCTGAACTCATATATCGTTAAAGCTTGCTTGAGCTGAACCCTATGGCTGACGGAGGACAGTACATTCAGGATAGCTTGCGCATGGTGTCCGATGATCTCTTCTTTGATCGGAAGGAAGAGATGCAGTCTATTCTGGACATGGTCCTGCAAGCCGCCGATTTCCCTGTTCAGAGTTGCGCGATCCTCGGTCCCCGGCGTGTGGGGACCAGTGAGGTCGTCAAGCGGCTTTACAAGGAACTCTTCCTGGACCAGGAAAAGATTCTTCCCCTCTTCTACCGCTTCGAAAGGCCGTTTAAAGATCCGGTCCACTTTGTCCGGGACTATCTTTCACATTTGATCAGGCAGACCATCGCCTTTCAAGAAAGAGACCCGTCACTCCTTTCCCCGTCCATGCTCAGCTTTCAAAAGGTGGAAAAAATGGTGGCAGACCGTTCCGACGGCGTGCTCCACGAACTCCTTGAAGACTACCGGGACGCCCTGGGATGTTCCGATAAGGCCGACCTGATCCACCTTGCCCTCAATGCCCCCGAACGGTTGGCCCAGAGTTCAACGGGCCGTGCCTGCGTGATTCTTGATCATTTCCATCTCATCTTCGAAATGGATTGGGAGACTCAAGCCCCGCTTTCAGAACTCTACCCCGGCGTCATGGAATCACAACGGGTACCCCATCTCTTTACCGGTCAGACCCGCGTGCTCCAACGGCAGTTCCTCGCGATGGAAAGGGCCGCAGGACTTATCCGCCAGATCAAACTGGAGGGACTCACGGCACCGGATGCCTTCGAGTGTTTCATGGGAATCTGTTCCCGGTTTAAAATAGCCGTGGAACCGGAAGCCGCCCAGGCTGAACTGGGCCGTTTCTGCGGGAGCCCTTACTACATGGGCGCGGTCATTCGAAGGGCCCGGCGCGAGGGGAGGGCGTTAACCACCGCCGAGGCCATTCGGGAGAGCTACTTTGAGGAGGTCTCTGATGGCGACATCTGCTTCTACTTCGATGCCCTCTTAAACCGGTGCTTCGGTGACCCCTTCGGCAAGCGAAATGCCGTCCGTGTTCTGAATCTTTCAGCCTTGACAGCCGGCGCGACGCTCCGTATAGAGGAAGTGGCCAAGCGGCTGATGCTCGATCTGGACAAAGTACAGAGCATCACGGAAGCCTTGATCGGCGCCGATCTGCTGGACGGGGACTACGGCATGGTGTCAACGACAGCCGATCCGGTGCTTGCTGACTTCCTGCGAATTGCCCAGCGGCGATGGCTGACCAGGGCCGACAAGGAAACCATACGGAAGGAGATCATGACCGGCGGACCCGACGTGCCGATCCTTACCGAATTGGTGGGTGAGAAGACCAGCCGGGAGGGAAGACGGGACGACAAGAAAATATCTTTCGGCCTGGTGCTGCCCATGGTTTCCGAGACCGAACTGGTCGCGGCCAGGGCCCTGGAACAGGTGGCGGAGCGGGTTGATTTCACGGAG
>CAYUBU010000356.1:0-8670 GCA_964443105.1 uncultured Nitrospirota bacterium | reverse complement strand
GGCCGATTGTCCAGCACCACCGGCAGAAGGCCGGCTTTCAGAATTTCGGCAGTCTTCCGAATCTGATCGTCAAAGGCGCTGTAAGCGCTTTTCCCCGTTAACCCACGGGCGTCGAGATAGACGGTCCCCGTAAGCCCCTCCGCCTCCACCTCCAGGGCCGTGGTCACCAGGCGCTCCGCCGCATCCACTGTGGGACCGTCGATTCGGGCCACCATAAGCACGGGGAGGCCGCCGCGCCCCTGATGCCGGTTTCCCAGAAACGCCGGATTGGGCTGCATCCCTTCGAGTCGATAGGGTGCCGAGAAAAGGAGCGCCAGTTCCGAATCGACCGCCGCCACCGTGTTCCGTCCTGACAACTGATCCCGGTGCTTTCTGAGCCCCTGGACCTCCTGCTTCAAGGCGTTTCGTTTAGTCCTTGCCGCAGGGGCGGTCCCGGGACCACCGTCAGATTCCTTCTTGAACTGCTCAAGCTCAGCCACCTTTTCTTCAAGCTCTCGCCTCGCCCCGGCAATCTCTTCATCTGTCACATGGGGCGGCCTCACCGGGCTGATTCGAAGAGGGACCCCGTACGTCGTGACGAGACAGCGGATTTTCTTCCCCCGGGCCCCAAGCCCCAGAAGGAGTTCCCGTACAGGTGCCGCAATGAACCGGTCATAGTCGTCCCGGGAAATGCCGTCCCCGACTTTGACCATGACCTTTGCCAGATGGTCCTGGGGAATGTTCCGAAGTGACAGGTAGCGCTTTCCCAGTGCCAGGGAATCTGGCGAGGTGCCGTTTACAACCACAACGATCTGCTCGGGGGTAATGGCGGTCTCTCCTAATGTGTGAGACGCCGGAATCACGGCGGCCAGGAAAAGGGAGACTAAGAACAAGGATCTGCCGTTCATGGCGATTTTCATGGGGCCATTATAGGCCCCCGGGACTCCAGATGAAAGAAAAAATCTCAGGTCCGCCGCCACGGGTTGCCTGACCTGAGGCCAAAAAAAAACGGTCGCCAACTTCGGCCGGTTTCATGATATAATTTATCCAAAGAAAAAAAAGGACTGTCCATGGCCTCTACCCCAAACACCATTGCTGCGCCGAAACGACCGGTTCTCACTTCCTACCTGGTCACCAACGGTTATGTGACCGAAGAGCAGTGCATCGAGGCCCTTCAGCGGCAGGTAATTTTTGGCGGGAAGCTCGGCACAAATCTGATGGAGCTGTTATATATCGACGAAGGACGGCTTCTCGAGGGACTGAGCAAGAGCCTTCGGATCCCCATAGCCGACCCGGCGCGGCTGGAAAGGATTTCCCCCAGCCTCCTGGAAAACTTCCCCCAAGATCTGGCCAAGAAGTTTCAGGTCATCCCTTTTGACGACGTGAAAGGGAGAATCCACCTTGCCATGAGCGATCCGAAAGACATGGACGCCATCGATGCCATCAGCTTCATCACCGGCAAAGTCGTGGTGCCCCACGTAACCACGGAACTAAAAATGGGCTTTCTCCTGGAAAAACATTTCGGGGTCGAAAGAAACCGCAGGTTCGTCTCCATCCCGGAAGTCGAGATGGCCCGCCGCCGGGAATGGGAAGAAAAACGGAAACAGAAGGAAATTGCGAATCAGGAAGGCACCGGCGCTTCTTCTGCCCCCCGGCCGGAGAAGACAGATGGCGCCTCCGTCACCGATGCGGGGGACGGACCTTGCATCACCGAGGAACAGCCCGCCTTTGACACCACCACCTTTCATGGTGCCTCCCATGCCCTGACTGACGCCCGGAACCGGGACGACATTGCATCGACTCTTCTCACCTTTGCCGATGTTCACACGGAACGCACCATTCTCTTTGTTGTCAAGGCAAAGGAAATCCAGGCCTGGAAATTGGCCGGCATATGGAGTCGGCACGAGAATGTCAATCAGGCCCGCTTTCCCAGAACCGCGGTGACGGTGATTGAGAAGGTGGCCCGGGAGAAGACCCCGTACACCGGCCCTTTGGATCGGACAGAAATACACGAGAAGATCATCGGCACCCTCGGCCCCCCCTACCCGAAAGAAATTGCGGCCTTTCCCCTGGCGATCCGAAAGAGGGTTTTCGCCGTCCTCTACATGGACAACGGCATCACCGGCGATGCTTTCGGTAACCTCACGGAACTGCGCAAGATCTCTCTGAAAGCGGCCCTCGCATTTGAAGTGCTTATCCTCAAGGCCAAGATTCGTTTTCAGACCTGAAGTCCCCACGCCCTGGCGCACCCAAACCCCTCGGGTCCCGCTCGAAACCGATCGTTTGACAGAAACGCCGTCGGGCAGTAGCTTTGTACCACAGTGAGATCTGGACAGAGGTGTCATCGGTCACAGGTTGACCATGCTGGAGGCGCCATTTTTTCGGAAGGTCCAAAAATGAAAGCACAATCTGGAAGAGCTCGAATGATGGGGATCAACCACGTGGACATAGAGGTGGGCCAAATCGACGAAGCCCTTGAGTTTTACGGCAAGATCTTCAATGTCACCCTTCGGGGACGACACGAGGGGATGGCCTTCATCGACATGGGCGATCAGTTTCTCGCCCTTTCGGAAGCACCCGTCGGGGGAAGAGACATCTACCGCCATTTTGGACTGGTGGTGGACGATCAGGCCGCCGTGAGGCAGGCTTTAGAAACACACCACGTGAATATTGTGGCCGGGAGCTTTCTCGATTTCTATGACCCTTGGGGCAATCTGGTGCAGGTGGTGGAATACAGCGAAATTCAGTTTACCAAAGCGCAGCACGTGCTCCAGGGCATGGGTCTTGGCGATCTGAAAAAGAAGGAGTCGGCCCTTGAAGAACTCCGGGCCAAAGGGATGGGCCCGGCGTCCTCTTAGGATGGATTCTCTCCCTCCCCCGGGATAGGAGCGTGGGCAGACTGCTCAAGGCTGCCGGACCGGAGCCCCGGACACTTTTTCGAGACGGATGTCGTCGTAACAGGCTGTTGCCGACTCGCCCGTGTTGTCTGTGTCGGTCATGATGGCGATGGCCCCAACCTGAGGCGGGTCGCTTCCGAAAAGACGCCGGTAGTCCTCCAGCACATTGCGCCTGGCCTGGCGCCATTGAACCAAATTGTCGCTGCCGCTTTCCACGGCAACCATCATGGCCTTACGATAATAAGGGTTCGGGATGGCCTCGCCCTGGGGAAGCTTGTTGGCCCAGATATAATTGATACTCCGGGTCATGGTAGGAATCCAGTGGGGAAAGACGACGTATACCCTGGCGCCATAATCGTCCCCCTCCTTCTTTCGCTCATCGCCCCGTTCCAGGATATTGTCTACCTTCCAGCGCCACGACAGGATCGGGTATTCGTGAAGACTGTAGCTGATCTTTCGGATGAGCCCCGAAGCCGATCCGCGGCTCTCGGCCCTAAGGCACGCCCCCTGTTCCGTCCGAACTACCCGGTATTCCGTTTGACCTCGAAAGTCCTTTCTCTCCCAGTCGGCACCAAGACCGGACTCAAAATCATCGATCACCAATGAACCGTCGCCGCTGAATGTCTCCTTGGCCATGAGGCACGCGAGGCACAAACCAATCAGAAAAAAGCCCGCAATTCGATTCATGGCAAAAGAACTCCTCTCCACAGACCTCAAATCTGAAGAGATAATAAAACAGTTTTAAGTGGTCCTGTTCTCAAATAGGGTGATCTGTTAAGAGGTTTCCAGTGCCGCCGCATACAGGAGCGACTGAGGCAGCCCCCCTGCAATACGCCGCTGGGAGAGATCACAGACAGGGGGACGCTGCGGTAAGAGGGCCAGGGATTCCTGCCGGGCACTCCCTTCCTTCAGTGCCGCAAGGTCAGAAAATTCTCTCCAGCGCCCCGGGCAGGAGCTTTCCCGGCCTCGCCATAGACTGACTCATGAGAACGCGGGGCCAGTCCCTTCCTGGCGGATGACCTGACGCTTACTTGTCGCCCTTCGGCTTTTTGCCCTTTTTTTTGATCTTCTCTTTGTACCCGTCTTGCTTCTCTCTGTACGCATCATGCTTCTCTTTATCTCCGTCGTACTTCTCCTTGTGCCTCTCTTCATACCGTTCTTCTTTTTCTTCCCTCACTTTTTCCCCATGGCGCTTGCCGCTATCCGAGTCGTCATCCAACTCTCTTCGCTCTTCACCGGCGGCCTTCCCGCCTTTCCTCATCTCCTTCTCAGCCCGTTTGGCCGACCGTCTCTCCTGTCTCTCCTGCAGGATGGCCTGTTTTTTTTCCTCCGACTTGCCGGTCGTGGCAAACCAGTCGCCGACTCGATTGAAGACGGAACGGTCGCTGGCACGCTCATAGGCTCTGCTGCTGGCGCCCCGGCTGCCGTCATCACCGGCATAAACGGGACCACTGACCAATAAGAGACAAGCGAGGACAGCCAGAAACAATGCGATTTTCTTCATGATATTCCTCCTCAATTTGGTTACAATGTGAAGCGGGCCGGCCGGAGCGAATGACTGTCCTCATTTCAGTGGACTTCTTCAGGGGCGGCGATACTCATCCCGCTCAATTGACGTCCGACTATATCCAATGTGCCGCCTATTGGCAACCCAAAGGCCTGAAATCACGGAAAGGTAATGAAATTACTTGGGAATCAATGAACATGATCGGGAGTTCCGGGATACGATCGCCCTTGAAAAAGCGGTGAGTGTTGGGATATACTCAAAATGGATTTCTCTAAATACCGAAATTACAGACTCATAGGGAATGTTTTTTCCTTGAGCGATTGTGAGATCTGATTATGACTGAACGGGACGAACTGCTCCTTTCCATGATGATTCAGGATGCCTACAATCGTCCCGTCAACGCCCTGGAAACCCTTGCCCCGGAAACCCTTATCCGCGGCGACATCAAGCACTTTCACTTCCCGGACCTGCTCCTCTACCTGAGACGGATCCAGGCCACCGGCGTCCTCTATATCTCCCGGGAGAGAATTCGGAAGAAAGTCTATATCAGTGCCGGAATTCCTACAGCCGCCCAATCCAACCTCAAACACGAACTCCTCGGCGAATTCCTGGTTTCCCGGGGAGCCATCACGGCGGACCAGCAGCAGCAGGCCCTCACGCTGCATGTGGAGAAGAAAATCAACTTTGCCGCCGCGGCCATGGAACTCGGTGCCATCGGAAGAACAGATCTCTTTAATCTCGCGCGTCAGCACTTTCTGACCATTCTCTACAGCCTCTTCGGCCTCAAGAGCGGGACTTACCGCTTTGATGAACAGGAACTCCCCCAGGTTCTTTTCTGCTACCAGGTATCATTCTCCCGCATGCTGGTCTTTGGTCTCCGCCTGATTGCCGACCGTGAAGTACTCCTGGATATGCTCGGCGATCTGAATAAAGTGGCTGTGCCCACCGATCGATTCTCCGAATACGGTCAAATCATGTTTACCGACAAGGAAGTGTCCACGATCCATCAGATCGACTCCAAAAGAACACTCAAAGAAATCATAGAATCGTCGCGCACACCGTCCCTGACAGCCATGAAAACGTTATTGGTTCTGCTGTACCATGGGCTCATCCGGTTTGAGGTCGAATTGGATGGGCAAGCCCAGGAGGAACTGGTGGATCTTGAAGAAAGAGATGCCCAACTCCTGGGATTTCAGTCCTACGAACCCGGCCGTCTCGACGAGGAAGAAGCCGTTGCCGGCGAAGATTTCCTTATACCGCCCCACGGTATTCCGGCGGGAAAAGATAAGGCCGATCAGGCAACAGGGGGCGCAGAATCCCAGGGGATTCGGGCGGCCAATTCCAGCACCGAGCTTGCCCGCGAATCCGTTCTCCGTGTGGACCGGCTCTTCTCAGACCGTTCGACCTGGATCGATACCCTCCTCTGGGGCGTGGTCCCCGTCGCCCCGCAGGGAGAGTCCCGAAAAGAGACGGACCATGGTCCTCCGGTGGAAAACGACCTGGCCTCAAAATCATGGGCGCCTTTATTAGATTCTATTGAACCCGAGTCCTCTGAAACCTCGTCCAGCTTGCCGATGGAACAACCGCCCCTTGAATTGAATAAGACTGATGACACCGCCCCCATGGCGGACCGCGTCTCCAGTGACTCTCTGGACGAAACAAACGTTATGGGCGATGCCGCCGCAGACGAGAGTCAACAAGCCGGGGAGGCCCGTGAACGGGGCGAGGAAAGCCCCATACTGGATCTGACCGATTCTATTGATGAAGCAGAAGAGAGAGATGAAACGATCGGCCCAATTGAGCCCCTGCCGTCGGAACCGCCGTCACCGATCAGCATCGAAGACGACGAGACCCCGCTTTTGACAAGAACGGCGGCGGCAGGAGAAACAGATCTCCACGGCGCCGAGACACGGATTCCCTATGAACCTTCCGAGGACATCTTTAACCTGAAAAAGCCGCTTTACTGGACGGCCCTCCTCTTTATTCTCTGTTTCGCCATATACTCTCTCTCCCCCTGGGGGAGAGAAACACCGGAGCCGGTGCCCGAGGGCAAGCCAGAAGCGGTTTATCCCGTTGCGCCGGAAGCCGTCTCGTTGACGGAACCGGTGCAGAAGGAAGAAGAAGCCCCGGGGCCAGTCGACGACAGCAAGTCCGGTTCCTCGCCCCGGGATGTCTTCTCCGGCAGCCCCGAAACAAGATTGGCGGAGGAAAATGTGATACCGCCGACGGAAGCTGCGGCGCCGAATCATAAAGCGCCGGCTCGCGAAGGAGAGCCGGCAGGTCAGAGTCAGACAATTGCTCCAGAGGCGTCCACGGATGCCCCACCCGGCCAAACGGAGCTGTCAAATCAAGGCTTGGAGATAACTCCGGGGCCCGGGACCCGTAAACGCCCGGTCCCGCCGCTGCTGGCGGTCGAGGAGTTCAGGCTGCTGGTCAACGGCCAGCCCACCCGGGTTCCCGCCGGTGCGGCACTGGTGGTTTCCCCAGGGGACACCCTGGTGATCGAAGGGGTGATTCCCACGCCCACCATAGACGGCCATGTCAAAATCAATTTCGTCGGATTTGTGGGAAACAAAAGTTTCAATGACGCAGACGACAGGGGATACGTGATCCAGACGGGGAACCTCATGAAACGGCACGCCCTGGACGCCCAGGGTACCATTTACAGAATTGAGGCAACCGCCGGGAAAGCCCGGGTGGCTGAAATCTTCATCCGCGTCCGGCGTTGACCAAAGACGGCGACACGAAATGCCAATCCCCCGAAAGATCAGGCGCTTCTCTTCGTGGAGGTACCGGCCTCACAGGTATGACATAAAACACGGCCGTCACGCCCCACGAGACTAACTCCCGAGTAGGCCGTGCATTCGAGGTTTCGATTGAACCTGCACGATTCCATCTTGCAGGCGCCCACAAAGCTGATGGTTTCCGGATAGGCGATCTTTCGGCTGCCGTGGTAGTAGGTGTCGCACACGGCATCCCCTTTCTCGCCGATGGTCACCGCCATGGCATTGCAGGTCATGTCCCGGTTGTAGGAACAGTGGGAACCGGAGCAACTCACGATCAGAGGCATCCGTTCCATAACGGCTGCACCCCCTTTCTCCCCCATCTTACCCTGCACTTTACCACGCCTTTCAAGCCTGTCAATTCCTGTGATAAGCGAAAGGCCGGGTGTCACAAAAAAGTGACATAGCAGCGCTCCCGAATCGGACACCTTCAAAACCCCGGCTCACGGCTAGCCCGGAAATTGCATGAGTGATCGTCATGAGGGGCCGTAGAAGCAACACAGGCAAGGCGCAGAGAATCTTCTGGCTGAAGACATATTGAAATATTTCGAAGTCAGGAAATTCTCTGCAACGCCGCATGTGGCAGCTTATCCGGCACCGTAATAGACTTACTCATGCAATTTCCGGGCTAGGGCCGATAGCTGATCCGATAGATAGCACCGGCATAATCGTCGGAAACAAGGAGCGCGCCGTCGGGCATGACCAGGAGATCCACCGGGCGACCCGTGACGTCCCTCCCCTGAAGCCACCCTTCCCCGAAGACTTCGTAGGCCGCAGCCTCCCCTTGGGTCAATCGCACCATCGTAATCCGGTATCCGATAGGATCCGTGCGGTTCCAGGAGCCGTGTTCCGCAATAAAAATTTGATGCCTGTAGGCATGGGGAAACATAGCGCCGTCGTAGAACCGGATCCCCAGGGATGCCGCATGGGGCGCCAGCTTCATCGCCGGCGCAGCAAACTCCTCACACCGTCTACGGTTACCGTATTCGGGGTCTGGAATCTCTCCCCCATGGCAGTATGGAAAACCGAAGTGGAGGCCGGCTCCCGGCGCGTGATTCAGTTCATCGGGCGGCAGATCGTCTCCCAGCCAGTCCCGTCCGTTGTCGGTAAACCAGAGTTCTCCCGTATCGGGATGCCAGTCAAAACCAACACTGTTACGCACACCCCGGGCAAAAACCTGCCGGTCTGAACCATCGGGCGCCATCTTCAAGATCAGTGCATACCGGTCTTCGTCACGATCGCATACATTGCAGGGCGCTCCCACCGCCACGTAGAGCATGCCGTCCGGGCCAAAGCCGATGTATCGCCAGCCGTGGTGGTTGTCATGAGGCAGACTGTCGGTCACGATCGCCGGTTCCGCAGAGTCGGAGATATTGGAACGAGAATGTCACAAGCAGCTCCAACTAGGCCCCCGTGGCTGCACGTGCATTCGCGAACGCGCCGAGGACATCCTCAACGACAAACAGCAGCGAATGGTCGTTGCCTTGGTCATGCAGGATTTGGC
>CAYUBU010000355.1:0-2838 GCA_964443105.1 uncultured Nitrospirota bacterium | reverse complement strand
GGCCTATGTTGCCCAGAAGGTTTCGGGCTTTCCGAAAAACCGTGTCATGGGCATGGCCGGTGTTCTTGACAGCGCGCGTTTCAGGGCATTTATTGCAATGGAACTTAACATCTCTGTTGAAGATACAAGCGCCTTTGTCCTTGGCGGTCACGGTGACAGCATGGTTCCCTTGCCGCGATATTCCTACGCTGGCGGTATCCCCATTGAAACCCTCATTCCACCTGACAGAATTGAAGCTATTGTTGAGCGGACCAGGCAGGCTGGAGGTGAGATTGTGGGCCTCCTGAAAACAGGAAGCGCATATTATTCTCCATCCGCGGCCGCGGTTCAGATGGCCGAATGCATCCTCAAGGACAAGAAGAGGATCCTGCCCTGCTCTGCGTGTCTCGAAGGTGAATATGAAGTCGCCGATGGTCTTTACGCCGGTGTTCCCATTGTTTTAGGAGGTGACGGGGTGGAGAAGATCATCGAGATCGAACTGACTGAAAGCGAGATGGCCGAGCTTCAGGAATCGGTTCAGGACATCCGGGAAAACGTCAGCAAACTACCACTTTAATGCGCAATGGGGATAAACCTTTAGAAGCATTGGGGAGGGTTGCTCCTTTTAAAGGGGGCACACCCTCCTTTCTTCGTTAACCTGCAGAATCTTGAGCCATCGCTGCTTGAGGGGGCATCAATGCGGGAAATCAATGCCGAAAGTATAACCCGGGCTGTAAAAAACCTTGCTCTCGAGGCCGCGTATCAGTTGGGGGATGACGTGCGCAACGCCCTTAAGGAAGGACTCGACAGGGAAACCTCTCCTACCGGCCGTGACGTGCTCAATCAGCTGCTTGAGAATGCTGACATTGCCCGTGACGGAGAATTCCCCATGTGTCAGGACACCGGTCTGGCCGTTGTATTTATTGAACTTGGTCAGGATGTCCATCTTCTGGGCGGAGACCTCACCGAAGCGGTCAACGAGGGTGTCAGACAGGGCTACGAAGAGGGATATCTACGTAAGAGCGCCTGCCATCCCTTCACGAGGAAAAATACCGGTGACAACACCCCGGCTGTCATTCATGTCAAAGTGGTCCCTGGAGAAAAGATCAAACTGACCCTTGCAGGAAAAGGCGGGGGAAGCGAGAACATGAGCCGTGTCATGATGCTCAAGCCTTCCGACGGCAAGGACGGAATCATGGAATACGTCGTCCAGAGGGTAAAGGAATCAGGTCCCAACCCCTGTCCTCCTATCGTTGTCGGTGTGGGGATCGGCGGGACATTTGAAAGGGCGGCCATGATCGCAAAAGAGGCTCTCCTCAGACCTCTGGATGATGCAAACAAGGACCCGGAACTGGCCCTGATGGAGTCGGATCTTCTGGACAGGGTCAACAGGCTTGGAATAGGCCCTGCCGGGCTCGGAGGACGTACAACAGCCCTTGCGGTAAAAGTTGAGCTGCTGCCATGTCACATCGCCAGCCTTCCGGTGGCGGTGAATATCAACTGTCACGCGCACCGGCACAAGGAGGTTGTGATCTAATGCATGCGAAATACATTAGATCCATGCGACATGCGGGATGCGCAATGCGATTAAGACAAATCGGCATGCGTTTTTTCGCATAACGCATTACGCATAACGCATATGAGTGTTGAATAAGATACGTGAGGAAGAAATCATGCCCGAACCAATCCGATTAACCCCCCCGCTTGCCGATGAAGACGTAACACGCCTCAAGGCAGGGGACATGGTTTTAATAAACGGAACTGTTTTTACCGGGAGGGACGCGGCCCATAAACGTCTTGTGGATCTGCTCGACCAGGGTAAAGAACTACCTTTTTACCTGGAAGGCCAGATCATCTATTTTGTTGGTCCAACACCGACACGGCCAGGAAAACCCATTGGATCAGCTGGTCCGACAACGAGTTACCGCATGGATGCTTATTCGCCCGCACTCATTGAGCGGGGGCTTAAGGGAATGATCGGTAAGGGTTCCAGGTCCCAGGAGGTCGTCGATGCTATGGTAAGGCACAAAGCTGTTTATTTTGCGGCAGTTGGCGGAGCGGCCGCTCTCATATCCAGACGTATTGAGTCATCCGAGGTGATCGCTTATGAGGATCTTGGACCGGAGGCTATTCGCAGGCTTGAGGTTAAGGATTTCCCCGTTATTGTTGTAAACGACTGCGAGGGGAACGATCTATACAAGGACGGCATCGAGAAGTATGCGATTTCTTAGTGCTTAGTACATAGTACTATGTACTAAGGGTTAAGCATTGAACAGCTAATGAAGTGAAACGGAGGTCGGTGAATGAAGGTGCACGAGTTCCAGGCTAAGGAATTACTGAAACAGTACGGTGTCCCTGTCCCGGATAGCGGAGTTGCCAGAAGTTCCTCAGAGGCAGGTGAACTCGCAAAAAAACTGGGGGGGAAGGTCGTTGTCAAGGCTCAGATCCATGCAGGGGGACGTGGAAAGGGCGGTGGGGTTAAACTTGTAAGCGGACCTGCTGAAGCCGCCGAAGTAACGGATGGCATGATAGGAAAACCCCTCATTACCATTCAGACGGGCCCTGAAGGCAAAATCGTCAAGCGCGTTCTGGTCGAAAGTGGCTGTAACATTGCAGACGAATTTTACGTCTCCTTCCTGGTCGATCGCGCCACCGACAGGGTGACCCTGATGGCTTCTGCCGAAGGTGGTGTAAACATCGAGGAAGTCGCAGCCGAAACCCCGGAGAAACTCTTCTTTGAAGTCGTTGACCCGGTCGTCGGCCTGACTGCCTTCCAGGCGCGTAAGGTCGCCTTCAAGCTCGGCTTCGGCATTGCCCAGGTCAAACAGGCGGTACCGCTGCTGATAAACCTTTATAAAG
>CAYUBU010000354.1:0-10174 GCA_964443105.1 uncultured Nitrospirota bacterium | reverse complement strand
CGGGGCGCCTCGGATATTCATTTCGAACCGAGCCCGGGCAAGCAGCCCTTCCGTGTCCGTTACCGCGTCGACGGCGTCTGCCATGTGGAGCACCAGATCCCGGCTACCTACAAACACGCCATTATTTCCCGACTCAAAATCATCGCCAAACTCGATATCGCCGAGCGCCGCCGTCCCCAGAGCGGCAAGATTCTCATGCGCTACGACAATCGCAAGCTCGAATACCGGGTTGAGACCACGCCCACCGTCGGGGGACATGAAGACGCGGTGCTCCGAGTCCTCTCCACGTCCAAACCCCTGCCCCTGAAGGACATGGGTTTTTCCGAGGCGAACCTGAAGCACTTCAAAGAGATCGTGAGCAAGCCCTACGGCATGGTGCTCTGCGTCGGGCCCACGGGATCGGGGAAGACCACGACCCTCCATTCGGGGCTCGGCTACATCAACACCCCCACACGGAAGATATGGACCGCCGAGGACCCCGTGGAAATCACCCAGCCCGGACTGAGACAGGTCCAGATGCACCCGAAAATTGGCCTCACTTTTCAGAGCGCCCTCCGCTCCTTTCTCCGGTCCGATCCTGACGTGATCATGATTGGAGAAATGCGGGACCTGGAAACAGCAAAGACCGCCATTGAAGCCTCCCTGACGGGACATCTCGTTTTCAGCACCCTTCACACCAACAGTGCCCCCGAAACCGTCGTCCGTCTCATCGAGATGGGGCTCGACCAATTCACCTTTGCCGACGCGCTCCTCGGCGTTCTGGCTCAGCGTCTCGCCCGCAGCCTCTGCGATCAATGCAAGGCGCCTTATCACCCGGAGAAAAAAGAGTACGAGAGCCTGGTCGCGGCCTACGGCGAAGCCCGGTTCGCCGAACACAACATGCCCGAATATGCCGATGATCTCACGCTCATGGAAAGGCGGGGCTGTGAACACTGCAACGGCATCGGATACAAGGGGCGCATCGCGATCCACGAACTTCTGGTCGGATCGGATCCGGTGAAGGATAGCATTAAGGAAAACAAGAACGCCGCCCAGATCCGGCAGACCGCGCTCCGGGAAGGGATGCGCACACTGAAGATGGACGGTATCGACAAAATCTTCCAGGGGGTCACCGACCTGGAACAGGTTCTGCGGGTTTGTATCTGACAACCCTCTGTAATTCCTCATTATTTCATGTCTTCTCCAGGTCAGGGGACCCCGGCTTCCCAAAGATGGCAGCATTTTTTCCTTGACACCGGACAGGGAGAATATTAGTCTCCCTCTCGAAATTCTATGGGGGGGACATTCCAACCTTTGCTTCATCGCTGAGCATACCTGACCGGATTCAGCCCGATTCTCATTTAATCCCATGGTCTGCCGGTGTGACGTGTGACCCGATGACGCAGGAAACCGACAGGATTGCCCCAAAGTGAACAACCTTATTTTTCTTGGGAGGCGTAGGATGAAAAAATCAGTAGGTATTCTGGCAGCACTGGCAGTCGCCCTGGTGGTCACGGCGGCATACGCCATCGACAACGGACCCGCAACCATTGAGATCAATGCGGGTCAGGCCAAAATGGCGCCCGTTCCTTTCCAGCATCATGAGCATCAGACAAGAGTTGAAGGCAAATGCGTCACCTGCCATCACACGAGTGCCGAGGGCGAGCAGCCGGCATCCTGCGCATCATGTCACGGCAAAGTGGATGGCGCCCCGGACCACAAGAAGGCCATGCACACCCTTTGCCAGGGATGCCACAAAGAGCAGAAGGCAGCCGGCAAGAACCCCCCGCTCAAGTGTACAGAATGCCATGTGAAGAAATAATTTGCACTACGGATACGACCCTTCCCCCGCCTGTCGGGGAAGGGTCTACCTTCTTTTTCCACGGCCCAGACCGCCGGCTTCAGGCATACCAACCATCCGTCCCATTCGAGCCATCTACTCCTGACAGGGCAATCACCTTTCGCCGGATTTGCAGCACTTTATCCCGTGATTTAGTGACAGAGATCTTTTTTTGTTTCTTTTTTTGAATATTCTCCCCTCCCTTTCGTCAATAAAGGCGATGCCAATGGCAAAGAGGGGAAGCCGGGGCGACCGTCCCCCTGCCCGAGGCGGTAGCACAACCATGAGGTGACCGGGGGAAAAACAAACCACACATCTATTTAGTTTCCATCCGGAAACGCCCCTTTTGCGAAATCTCTGCGTCGATCTGCGGAATTACTTGTGCGACGTACTCGAGTACGTCTCCGCGTAATTCCTTGATCTTCTTGACCTTTCACAAAATTGGCAGTTTCCGAATTGGAAACAATTTGTTGTAATCATCCAGAGGTGAAGCGTTTCCGGATGGACACATTTTAGGAGGAAAAAGGAATGAAAAAATCAGCAGTGCTCTTATCAACCATTTTCATCTCTCTGGCGGCGGCGACTATCGCCTTTGCCCACCATGGACCGGAGACCATTGAGCTCAATGCCGCGCAGGCCAAAATGGCACCAGTCCAGTTCAACCATCATAAGCATCAGGATCGCGTTGAGATGGATTGTCTCGTCTGCCATCACACGGAAGCCAAGGATGCCACAGAATTAAAGCCCTGCTCCGAGTGCCACGGTAAGGTGGACGGCGCCCCGGACTACAAGAAGGCCATGCACACCCGCTGCCAGGGATGCCACAAGGAACAGAAAGCCGCCGGCCTCAATCCCCCGCTGAAGTGTACCGAATGTCACGTCAAGAAGTAGAACTCCCAGCTTCTGAGAAACATCGGCCCTTCAAGCGCGCCCGCCGGGAATCCCGGCGGGCATTTTTTTATTGCGAAACGTAGGCGTCCAATTCATTGAGGAAGACGGCCTTCTCCTGCGGGTTGAGAAAGGAAGCGTTAAACCCGTTCTTTATGAGTTGAACCAGTTGCTCCCCTTCCAGATTGAAAGCTTCCTGAACCGCCGCGAGATTTTCCACCATGTAACCGCCGAAATAGGCGGGGTCGTCGGAGTTCACTGTGACCAGAAGGCCCGAATCGAGCATCCTGGGCAATGGATGGTCCGCCATCGAATCAAAAACCCTCAATTTCACATTGGAGAGAGGGCATACGGTCAGTGGAATCTGTTCCGCGACAAGCCTCTCCACCAGCCCCTCATCTTCCAGGCACCGGACACCGTGATCGATGCGGGAAACCTTCAGCAGATCCAGCGCTTGCAATATGTAATCGGGCGGCCCTTCTTCTCCCGCATGGGCAACGGCCCCAAAACCCGCCTCTCTCGCCCTATGGAATACAGCCCTGAACTTCTCCGGCGGATGGCCCACTTCCGCCGAATCGAGACCGACGGCAACGATCCGGTCTTTGAAGGGCATCGCCGCCTGCAGCGTCTCCAGGGCTTCCGCAGCGGACCGGTCCCGGAGGAAGCAGAGGATCAGTCTCGTGGAGAGGCCAAGCTGCTCCCGGCCCTGCTCCAGAGCCCCGTGAATGCCCTGGATCACCGTTTCAAAGGAAACGCCGCGGCTGGTATGACTCTGGGGATCGAAGAAAATTTCTCCGTGGCGGACATGCTGGCCATGGGCTTTCGTCAGATAGGCCCAGGTCAGATCGAAGAAGTCCCGTTCCGTCTGGAGGACGGCGGTCCCTTGGTAGTAGAGATCGAGAAAGGACTGCAGGTCTTTAAAGGCGTAGGCCCCGCGAACCTCTTCCACGGACCGGTAGGGAAGAGCCAACCCGTTTCGGGCGGCAAGCTCAAACATCAGCTCCGGTTCCAGGGTCCCTTCAATGTGAAGATGGAGTTCAGCCTTGGGGAGTCCCTCAATGAACCCGCGCATATCCATGGCCTCCTCCCATCTGATACGAGGACAAGGTGATACCGGCGCCGTCAGGCGAGAGCGTCTCGCGCAGCGAATGATGCCGGGCAGGCCTGCCCGCCACCCCGTTCCTGGAGCCCGTTCAATGCCTGGCCGTAGAGCTTCTTGTATTTGCTCTCCAGCTTCTTGAGCGTCCTGAGATACGTCTTTCTCTGGGCCAGATTTGCCGACCCCTCGATATCAGAAATGACCGTATCCAGAGGCTCACGGATATCAATGCCCCACCTGTTGAGAACCCGGTCATTTGCCAGATCCACGATCAGCACGGAGTAATACTGGGCCAGCGTCCTGACCCGGGAATCGCGGCGCATGAGGTACGACCGGCCGCCGAGGGTATTGAGAAAAAAAGCGGCATATTCATAGGCATCGTTCAGGGGAATCTGAAAACCGGGACCCTCGCCTTTCACCTGTTTCTTTCCACCCTGCCGGATGACCTCGTACATCATGGCCAGGGTCGGTTCCATGATGTCGCCGTCCCGCTTTAGAATATCCCGAACCAGAAGCACATTGTCCTTCCCCAGCACCCTGAAGAAGTGGGCGCTGTTCTGAAGGACCCGGAGCAAGTCGTCTGTTTCCCGGACAACCACCGGCGGGTTCTCCAGGAGACGGGGGAGCAGCGCCTTGAAGTGCTCATAAACACCGGTCTCTAAACCATAAGCCCGGACATAATCCTGACCGTCCAGATAGGTACAGAAATTTTCGATTCTCTTTTTGAGTGCAACCCCGGGGTCGACCACAGTCTCTGCCGCCGACGTCGATTCCCCCGTCTCTGCCGCCGCGGCGGCACCGGCTTCACCGTCGGGACCGAAGACTTCCTCCAGGCGCGCTTCCGGGACCGACGGCGGCTTGGCCTCCAAATCGATTTCTTCCTTCAGGGTCGCTATTTCTTCTTCCAGAGAGACGATCTTCTCCTGGAGCACTTCCTTTTCCTTTTCGATGACGTCGCCCGACAGCCAGCGGCCCACCGTGTCCCGGTGCATGTAGAAATAGACCGCCAGTCCTGCAATCAGCAGAATGATGGCGATGAGCAAGATGTTTGAAGTCCTGTCTGATTCGGTATACATGCGCCTCTCCTGAAGGAATTGACCTGTCGGCGGTCTGGCCTGTCTCAAAATCTATCAACACGGCATCCCGAAGTCAAGAAAGGTTTCGTGGAAACCGGGGCCGTTCTTCAGGAAGGCTAGCCCCGTTATTGCACGAGTCAATCTATTCCAAGACCCGGTAGGCGTCCCCCTGGGGCGTTACAGAAGATTTCCTACGCCTTGCCTGTGGGGCCTCTCCGCCCTTTCATGAGATCACTCAAGCATAATCGGGGCCAAAGATTTTGACTTTGCGTTGCGATTCTCTTGTGCTATGATGGCCGTTCGTTTTGTCGCTTACAGGAAGCCCCCCTTTGACGCGCCGATTCCGGTCTTTGGGGAGAGGGATTCCGTGAACCGGCCCCAGAGGCCTTTGCCAGCCTATGGCGAATCACCGGAAGGAGCAGACCCATGTACCGCCCTGAAATCAAAGTTGTTGATTGCACGGTCCGCGACGGCGGCCTCATGAACAAATGGCAGTTCGATGATGCCTTCGTGTGTGCCGTCTACAAAGCGCTGAATAACGCCGGCGTCGACTATATGGAAATCGGCTACCTCAGTTCGGAATCGGCTTTTTCCCGGGATGAGGTCGGCCCCTGGAAGTTCTGTGCTGAAGACGATGTGCAGCGGGTGGTGGAAAGCGGTGAGAAGCGGCTCAAGCTTTCGGCCATGGCCGACATCGGCCGCATCGCCGATGAAGACATCCCGCCCAAATCGGATAGTTCCCTCGATATGATACGGGTGGCCTGTTACATCCATCAGATCGATGCCGCGATCGACCTGGCACACCACTGTATGGAAAAAGGTTACGAGACCACCATCAACCTCATGGCGGTATCCACAGTCAAACCCAGGGAGCTGAACGAAGGTCTCGAAGACCTGGCCAAGAGCCGCGTACCGATCATATATTTGGTCGACAGTTTCGGCGCCTTTTATTCGGAAGACATCGACTTGCTCTCGAAGAAATATTTTGAGAGGCTCCCGGGAAAGACCATCGGCATCCATGGTCACAACAACCAGCAGCTTGCCTTCGCCAACACCATCTCGGCTATTATTTCCGGTGTCAACTATCTCGATGCCACTCTTTACGGGATCGGCCGGGGTGCCGGCAACTGCCCCCTGGAGCTGCTTATTTCATTTCTCAAGAATCCCAAGTTCAAGGTGCGCCCCTTGATCGAAGTCATCGAGCGCCACATCCTCCCCTGGCGGGAGAAAATTGACTGGGGCTATTTCATTCCTTACATGATTACCGGTGTGCTCAACCAGCATCCCCGGGCCGCCATGGCACAGATGGAATCGGACAAAAAGGACGAGGTCCTCGACTTCTACGATCAGATGACCCGGCCCACCTGATCCGCACTTTATCCAACGAAACAGCCGTCGGAAGACCATCTTCCGGGCCTGCCATGGAAAGGAAAGCGTCATGCCCTCCTTTGATATTGTCAACAAAGTCGACCTGCAGGAGCTGGACAACGCCATCAACATGACGAAGAAGGTCATTCAGACGCGGTACGACTTCCGGAAATCGAAGACTGAAATCACCCTGAACAAGAAAGATATGCGCCTCCACATCGTCACGGAAGATGAGATGAAGCTCAAGGCCGTTCAAGGCGAATTGGCGGGGAATCTGGTGCGCCGTAAGATCGACGCCAAGACCGTCGACTACGGCGAAGTGGAACCGACCTCCAAAGGGATGATCAAACAGGATGCAAGGCTGCTGGAGGGCATCGACAAGGATACAGCCAGGAATATAGTCAAGCTGATCAAGGATATGAAACTGAAGGTTCAGGCCCAGATCCAGGATCAGCAGGTCCGGGTCACCGGCAAGAAAATCGATGACCTGCAGGCCATTATTGCCATGCTGAAAGAGAAAGATCTGGACGTGCCGCTCCAATACGTTAACATGAAGAGCTAGCCCGGATATTGCATGAGTAAATCTATTACGGTGCCGCATGTGTCGCTTCTACGGCCCCTCATGACGATCACTCATGCAATATCCGGGCTAGGGGTGCCGGGCAGGCCTGCCTGGCACCCTGATTCCGTCAGCAAGACCTCGGTGCGCCGCCTCCGCCGGGCTGCACACCCGGTTTCTCCAGGTACTGAAAGCCGATCTGATCCTGGGCAAGCACATCCCGGACGTATTGAAAAAACTGGATACTCTGGGGCCCCGGCGGCGAGAGACAAATCAGCGTAATGACAATATCCCGGGGCGCGGTTCCAGGGTACTCCCGGGCAAAAGCGGGATCCATGATGTACTGGTAGTAGGTGTCGATCTTGGACTTGAGCTGACGGTACATCGCGGGGATATCGTCCCAGGGGCGGTCTTCCTTGATCAAGAGAACGAGCTTCCCGTTGGCCTCGTCTTTGGCGATATAATCGATCGTGGTCGCATCGGACATCATCGTTCCACCTCCCGAATGAAGCACCAACATAGGCAATTGAGGCCTTTCTGTCAAGCCTGCCCCAATTGACCACCCCTCGGCAAAATGGTTGCCAAAGGGATGCGGGATGGGATATAAGTACAGGGCTGAAGCGGAGCGTCGGCTTCCTGACCGGCATCTCCCTTTAATCCAGGTAAGAACCACGTTGCGGGACAAGGAAAGCCGCTGCCCTTTCTATGATCAGTGATAATGGAAAAGAGAGACCGGGATTTGACCGTCGGATGACGCGGGATGAAATCAACGCATGCCCCATCAAACGGAATGAGCTTCCGGTCCATGTGATTCGAAACCGAGAACAACTCGATGGGGCTGTGAGTGTCCTGGGACGAGAGAAAATTCTCGGATTCGATACGGAAACGAGGCCTGCTTTCACCAAGGGTCAGTTTTTCCCGCCGGCGTTGATTCAACTGGCCGGTCACAGGGCAATCTATGTTTTTCAGCTCCGCCATGTGAAGTTCCCCGCAACACTGCGCGCCCTTCTCGCCGCCCCGACAATCATCAAGGCCGGGGTCGCCCTGGAACAGGATATTATCTCTCTGCTGGAACTGGGACCCTTCAAGCAGGCCGGCTTTGTGGACCTGGGGATCGTCGCCAAGAAAGCGGGGATCAAAAACCACGGGCTCCGGGGCATGGCGGCGGCCTTGCTGGGATACCGGATTTCCAAGAGAGCACAGCGGTCCAACTGGTCCCGGGAATCCTTGACTCCCGCCCAGGTGAATTATGCCGCCACAGATGCCTGGGTCAGCCGGGAACTTTATTTGAAGTTCAAAAAATCAGGTTACCAAGAACTGGCAGACCCCCTGTCCCTCCCGCCCCGCAAACAGCCTGCCCGACGGGGCAAGCGACGTTAACCGCAGTGAAACAGTTACAGAAACTTGCCAAGACCGGTGAGGCCATATATAGTCTCAGTAGTTCCAGGGGCGGTTTGTTTGTTGCGACCCGAAGGAGATACCGATGAATTGGAAGGACTATTTTGAGAAAACCCCGGGGACCGGATATCTGGCCACCACAGACAAGGAAGGCCGGGTGGACATCGCGGTCTATTCTCCGCCCTGGGTGCAGGAGGACGGCACCCTCGTTTTCGGTATGGCCGATCGACTCACCCACGCGAACCTGCAAGATAACCGGTTTGCGGCTTACGCGCACACCCCGGGGGGCTACCAAGGGGTGCGGCTTTATCTGGAGAAAGTCAAGGAAGAGACCGAAGGACCCGTTCTGGAAGAAATCAAAGGACATGCGGACCGCGTCTCCGTTCCGGGGGCTGGCGCCGCCATCGAGTACGCTGTCCATTTCCGCATTGTCAAGGACCTTCCACTGGTGGGAACTTAATCGACACGTACCCTGGTTTCCATCCCCGTGGTTCGGGGCCTGGAACTTAACAACCATGGCAGATTAGAAAGATAGGGAGGAGGCATGAAACGCTTCAAGAATATTCTGCTTGTTTCCGACAGCGACAACAGGGATGCCTTTGCTCTGAAAGAAGCCCTGGCGCTGGCGAAAAACAACAAGACCCGACTCACGGTGGCTGAGGTCGTCGAAGAGTTCCCCCAGGAAATGCTCGACCTTTCGGCATCCATAAAAATCGGCGATCTTCAAGAAGCTGTCCGGAAAGAAGCCTTGAAAGACCTCAAGGCCTTTGTGGACGGGGTCAAAGAGAAGGGACGACCCGTATCAACAAAAATTCTGGTGGGCACCCCCTTTCTGGAGATCATACGGCTCGTACTTGCCAAAAAGCACGGCCTCGTCATGGTCACCGCCGAGGGAAAGACCGAATTGGGAGAGATGTTCTTCGGCAGCACCACCATGCATCTCATGCGCAAGTGCCCCTGTCCCGTCTGGGTTTTCAACCCGGAGCACCCGGCGCACCGCGCCGTGATCCTGGCCGCCGTCGACCCCGATCCCTTCGATGAAGAGCGGGATGCCCTGAACCACAGAATCATGGCGCTGGCCTCATCTATGGCAGAAATTAAGAAGGCCAAGCTCCATGTGGCTCATGCCTGGGCACCGCCGACTGCCAACATTCTGGTCAGCCGAACGCTCCTTGAGCATGAAGTGGAAATGATGGTCTCGGAAACGGAAAAGGCCCACCGGCTGAGGCTGGACGTGCTCTTGAAAAAGTATGTCCCCCATATCCCCGAAAAGCAGGTCCACCTGGTGGAAGGGGATGCCGGTGAACTCATTCCCGAACTGGCCAGAAAACTCAAGATTGATCTGATCGTCATGGGCACCGTCTCCCGTACCGGTGTGTCAGGATTCCTGATCGGCAATTCGGCGGAGAAGGTACTTCACCACGTTGACTGCACGGTACTCACGGTCAAACCGGAAGGCTTTGTCACACCTGTTGAAGTTGCAGAGGTGTGAGTTCCTGGTTCCCCTTTTGTGCCTACTCCCCCTAAGATATATCTTCACCGTACGGTCAGATCCCTGATTGGCCGATAGCCGGAGAGGGCGGGATACCCCAATGAAAAGCGACAAAGGATGAAACGAGCGAAGATCGTCTGCACCATCGGCCCTGCGTCAGGAAACAGGAAGAACATCTCTGCCATGATCCGCCAGGGGATGGACGTAGCCCGGCTCAATTTTTCCCACGGCTCACCGGAAGAGCACCGCCGCTACTTCAGCCTCCTGCGCCAGTCAGCGGCAGCTTTGAAAAAACCGCTGGCCGTCCTGCAGGATTTGCAGGGAGTCAAGATACGGCTCGGCAAAGTTCAGAACGGCATGATCCGGCTGACCCCGGGGAAATCGGTCACCATCAGCGGCGGATCGCGCCTTTCCACACCGAAGGCTCTTTTTATTCCCTACCCCAACATCACCAAAGACCTGCGAAAGGGTGACC